>CAWUNT010000009.1:0-16422 GCA_963923405.1 uncultured bacterium
GCCCATGACAGCGGCCATGGCGCCAGTGCCTGCCGGGACGGCGGCTTGCATTGCCTCGCCGCGACGGCGAACCAGGAACGCGGCGCGCCCGAGGGCAAGTTTGCCGGCTCCGACCAACGCGGAGTATTCGCCGAGGCTATGCCCCGCGAACCATTGCGCCTTGAAGCCCGCCTCTTGCTCGAGGACAAGCCACGTGGCAGCGCTGACCGTCAGGATGCACGGCTGGGTGTTGGCCGTGAGCTTGAGTTCATCCTCGGGGCCTTCCAGGCAGAGCTTGCGGATGTTGATCTTGGCAGCATCCTCGGCTTCCTCGAAAGCAACCTTGCAACCGGGGAACTCAGAAAGCAATTGCCGCCCCATTCCGACATACTGTGACCCCTGTCCGGGGAACATCGCCAGAGTGGTAGCGGCATTTAGTTTCGACATGGTTGGTCGAATCAGGCTTCGGTAGTGAATTCAGAGTTGCTGGTCGACTGTTTCGCCGGCAACACGGACTTGCCTTTGTAGTGGCCGCAGGCTTCGCAGACCGAGTGCGGCTTCTTGACCTGTCCGCAGTTTGTGCAGACCGACATGCCAGCTGGCGTCAGGTGGTCGTGTGAACGGCGCATGTTGCGCTTGGAGCTGGATGTACGAAACTTTGGTGTTGGCATGGGACGATACCCCTGGGTAACTGTCGCGCGTCTGGCCGCGACTTATGGAACTTCAAACGGAAACCTCAGAAACTTCAGAAACCTCAAATAAGGGCTCGTCTTTTAGCCCCAAGCTCTGGTCAGGTCAATCGTTAACTTCGGTTACGCAGCAGCCAGAACGCCAGGGCGGCCAATGCCCCGCCCAGAAGCACGATCAGGGTTGTGACAAGGGTGTCACTTTCACCCCCGGTTCGTGGTTCCCGCGGGGAGCCCGGAGCCGGTCTCGCCGCCTGCCCCGGGGGTTGCGGGTGAAGGCGGACGCGCCTGGCCCTGGTTGGCGGGGCGTCCTTGAGGTTCATGTCCTCCGCCTTCTTTGCCCATCGCGACCGCCGGGGAGAATCCGACAACAAGGCGGCGGACTCATCGGAAGACCCGAAAATGGCATCGATTTCAATGATTTCCTGTTGGACCGAGGACCCTTCCGCGGATGCGAAATCGCCCGGAGAAAGGACACCCTGGCGCAGCTGTTCCCGGATCTCAGCCGCCGTGAACGTTCCCAGCGGTTCTCCGCGCCGGTATACCGTCCATTTTTTTGCCGCAGGTGACATGGAAAGTCCTTTGGGTTAGGTTATGCAGCCTATGAAAGTATCGGTCAAGGACCTCAGAAAACCATCGTCAGTCAAGATTCACGGCGACGAGCCGTGGCTCGAGGCCATCCACTCGTCTTTTGCCCTGGAGGCGGACGACACCTGCGCGCCGGGAGTCGACGATAAACCCCGACGACTCAAGGGGGAAATCCACCTTCAGGCGGATGCTTCGGGATGCGTTCGCGTGACGGGTCACATTGATTACGAGCCGCTTGTTCCCTGCAGCCGTTGCGACCTGCGGATCCCGCTGGATGTCAGCCAGGACGTCGACGCCCTGTTCAAGCCCGAGCCGCGCGAGGCGGACGACCGCCGCGAAATCAACCTGTCGGCCGATGACCTCGAGACCCGCTTTATCGAGGGGGGCAAAGTCGACCTCGAGGAACTGGTCAACGACGCGGTGCAGACGGCGATCCCGTTCCAGACCTGCCAGACCGAACCTGGAACGGACCGCTGCCGGTTCTGCAAGGTGGACTTGTCGGCGCCGCGCGTGTTCTCCACGGGCGGGGAAGAGGCCGACGAAGTGCCTGAGTCGCCGTTCGCGAAACTCGCGGAACTAACGAAAAAGAAGTAGTTTTAGCGCTTGTCAAGCGCCCTCTGCCCGAGTAGATTCCCCCAGCTTTTCAGGGGTATCGGCGTGGTGCCGGTCCCCGCGACGCGGACCGCCGCATCGAAGGTGTCCCATCCGGTTGACTGCCACGAATCCAGTGGAGGCCCGGCCGGGATCTTGCGGTGGTCGAGGACCAACCTTCGAAAAAAGGAATGAGCCATGTCAGTTACCGTCAACATGAAAGACCTGCTCGAAGCAGGCGTCCACTACGGCCACCAGGCACGTCGCTGGAACCCGAAAATGAAGCCGTACATCTTCGGCGAGCGCAACGGCATCCACATCATCGATCTCCAGAAGACCGTGAAGCTGTTCCAGAACGCTTGCGACTTCCTTGAGAAGACCACTTCGCGCGGCGGGCACGTCCTGTTCGTCGGCACCAAGCGCATGGCACGCGACCTTGTCGCGACCGAATCGCGCCGCGCCGGCATGTACTTCGTCAACCATCGCTGGCTGGGCGGCACGCTGACCAACTTCGCGACCATCCGCCAGAGCATCCACCGCCTGAAGCGCATCGAGAAGATGGCGATGGACGGCACGTTCGACAAATTGCCGAAGAAAGAGGTCCTTGGCCTCCAGAACGAGCGCGAGAAACTCGAGCGCAACATCGGCGGAATCAAGGACATGCCGGGCATGCCGCGCGCGATTTTCATCGTTGACGCGCACAAGGAGACGATCGCCCTCCAGGAAGCCAAGCGCCTTGGTATCCCGGTGGTCGCCATCGCCGACACCAACGCTGACCCGCAGCTCGTTGACTTCGTCATCCCGGGCAACGACGACAGCATCAGCTCCCTGAAAGTCTTCATCTCGACCGCCGCTGAGGCATGCCTCGCGGGCAAGATGAAGTCGAAGGACAAGACGGAGATGGGCGACAAGATGGAAGGTGTTCACGAAGGCAAGTTCTTCGATGACGCCGGCAACGCCGTCGCTGTCGAGAAGCGCAAGCCGTCCAGGAAACACTGATTGTCGATCGATCACTGAAACGATTCATTACGGGAACGAATTCCGATGAGCATTACCGCATCCCAAGTCAAGGAACTGCGCGAGAAGACTGGCGTCGGCATGATGGAGTGCAAGAAGGCACTCGAGGAAAACGCCGGCGACATGGAAAAAGCGATCCTCTGGTTGCGCGAGCGTGGCATGTCCCGCGCCGCGAAGAAGGCTGATCGCGTCGCCGCAGAAGGCCTCGTTGAAGTTTACGTCAACGACGACCACAACGCCGGCGTGGTTCTGGAACTGAACTGCGAAACCGACTTCGTCAGCAAGAATGACGATTTCCGCAAGTTCGCCCATGACTGCGCACTGATCGCGCTGAAGAACAACCTCAACTCGGCAGACGACCTGTTGGCCGCGAAGATGGCCTCTGGCGCGACCGTGAAGAACACGCTGACGGAAATGATCGCCAAGATCGGCGAGAACATGAACGTCCGCCGTTGCACCGTGGTCAAGGCCCCCAATGGCCTCGTCGCCGGTTACATCCACATGGGTGGCAAGATCGGCACGCTCGTGGCCCTCGAAGGCGGCACCAAGAATGACGCCCTCGTGACTCTCGGCAAGGACGTGGCCATGCACGTGGCCGCGGCATCGCCGCGCTACATGACCAGCAACGAAGTGAACAAGGCCGAGCTCGAGCAAGAGCGCGAACTTGCCCGCAAGAAGCTGATCGAGGAAAAGAAGCCCGAAGCGATGATCGAGAAGATTCTTGAGGGCCAGATGAAGAAGTTCTTCAAGGAAGTCTGTCTCGTTGACCAGGCTTTCGTGAAGGATCCTGACATGAACGTCGCCACCCTCGTGCAGAAACAGGGCGGCGGCGCGAAACTCGTGAAGTTCGTCCGGTTCCACCTGGGCGAGGGGATCGAGAAGAAGGAAACGGATTTCGCGGCGGAAGTCGCGGCCCAGTTGAAACAATAGGTTGCCTGATTCGTCAAAAGGGCAGATTCTCAAAAAGAGAATCTGCCTTTTTTCTTGGGGGATTTACGCCTTTGAAATCTGAAGCAAAGCCTGAATTCAAACGCATCATGCTGAAACTGTCCGGCGAGATGCTGGGTGGCAAGCAAGGGTCTGGCATCGACGGCGACGCCATCGAGGTGGTCGCGCGTGAAGTCGCGATGGTCCGTGAGATGGGTGTCGAAGTCGCGATCGTCATCGGTGGCGGCAACATCTTCCGTGGCAGCATCGCGTCGAAGTGGGGCATGGACCGCGCCTCAGCGGACTACATGGGCATGCTGGCGACCGTCATCAACGCGCTGGCCCTGCAGGCGATCCTGGAGAACAAGTTTCACCTGCAAACGCGTGTCATGACGGCCATCACGATGACCGAACTGGCGGAGCCCTACATTCGTCGTCGCGCCATCAAGCACCTTGAGAGCGGGCGCATCGTGATTTTCGCGGGTGGCACCGGAAATCCCCTGTTTACGACCGACACGGCGGCCAGCCTGCGGGCCCGTGAAATCGGCGCCGAGATCATCATGAAGGCAACGAAGGTGGACGGAATCTACGACAGTGATCCGGCCAAGAATCCGGCGGCCAAGAAATTTGACACGTTGACCTATCTCGACGTGATCCAGAAGAAACTGGACGTCATGGACGCGACGGCAATCACCATGTGCATGGAGGCTGGAATGCCAATCCATGTCTTCAAGATGGGCGACGAAGGCTGCGTCAAGCGCGCGGTCTCCGGTGTTAAAATGGGAACCATCGTGCGCTGAGGCGCGCGAATTGCGAATAGTGAGGAACAACTAGAATGTCAGCTGATGTGATCAACCAGTGCAAACAGGCCATGGACAAGCGTATCAAGGGTTTTGAGAATGAGTTGAAACTCGTCCGCACGGGGCGCGCCTCCATCACCATCCTTGATCCCGTCCGTGTCGATTACTACGGCACGCCGACCCCGTTGAACCAGGTCGCGACGCTCACGACACCTGATGCCCGCACGATCGTGATCGCGCCGTTTGAGAAACGCCTGATCCAGGACATCGAACGCTCCATCCAGATCGCGGACATCGGTGTCCAGCCGACCAACGATGGCAACGTCGTCCGTTTGCCGTTCCCGCCCCTCACCGAGGAGCGCCGCAAGGACATTGCCAAGAACCTGAAGAAGATCGCTGAGGAATCGCGGGTCGGCATTCGCAACATCCGCCGCGACATCAACGAGGACATCAAGAAGAAAGAGAAGAACAAGGAAGTCAGCGAGGACGACAGCCGCAAATTGCAGGCGGAAGTCCAGAAGCTGACCGACCAGTTCATCAAGATGGTCGACGACAAGCTGGCCGCGAAAGAAAAAGAAGTCATGACGATTTGAGAGAGGATTCTTCGGGCTCCGCCCTCAGAATGACGGGGAGAGGATTCTGAGCCCGCAGCCCGTCATTCTGAGCCCGAAGGGCGAAGAATCCTTTCTTCGCCGGATGTGTTTCTCGGGTTCAGATCTTGAACGAAGCCCCGATCGTGGCGAAGACACTGTCCCGCTGCAGGGGCGCGTTGAACTTGCCGCCATCTGGCAATCGTGAAGAGTAACCAGTCCCGATCAACGCGCTGAAATTCTCAGTGACCGGCACAACGAAGTTCAGGCGGCCCATGACGGCCCACCAGGCCCTGGTATTTACGAGGGTCGAGGTCGACTCCGCGTCAAGCGTGCCGCGAAGCAAGGACAATCCGCCCGCCATCGCGAGTTTGCCGGGGATGATTTCCCGGTTCGCGTGCCAGTGGCCACCCGCCTCGACTGCCCGGGCGTCCGGTTTGCTCAGGGAGCCTTCAGCGTTCTGGTACTCGCGGATACCCGCGGTCAGGCCAACGCTGGTTCCGGATCCGATGTCGTATCCGGCGTCGATCGTGGTCGTCACCTGGTCCTGCCCAAGCAGGGAGAGATCGAGGGTGGCTGCGACTGCCGGTGTGGCCGAAGTCGTCAGGAACGCGGCCGTCAGGATTATATGTGCGATTTTCATGTGAGCTCCTTCGTTTGAGACACGTTTGACTATGATCAAGGGAAAATGGCGTGACAAGCAATTCGCGCGAAGTGGATGCCGCCACCGGCGCCAAGGGCCGCGCCTGCAGCCGCGCCCCACGGACCACCCTTCGAACCTTCGGCGGCTCCGTATGCAGCCACGCCGGCAGCCACCATGGGTACGCAGTTTTCGTAATCAGATACCATTCCTGAATTCTTCGCAGACATGGCGATTGAGTTTGCCGCGTTGCTGAATGCCTTCTCGATAGCCGGCAACGGATTCAGATCGGACAGGTCCGGCAGTTTCGGCATTTTGATTTTTGGCGGTTTCCATCCACCCCAGGCCTCAAATGAGATGCTGGAGTCTGCCAGCCTTGTGCGCAGGCGCAAGTCCGTATCAAGTGGCATCGCGAGGTTCATTTTTCCGTCATGGGCACTGCCCAGATGGATACCAACGGCTTTTTTTCCGATAGCGACCACAGAGCCACTCATTCCTTTTACAGTGTCTGCAGTGTGCTCAATCATGTGGTGCGACCTGTTGATCGATGCGACACCGAAGCTTGTCGTCACAGGCTGACCAGCGCCAGCCACGCCGACGACCCGGACTTCGGCAAGGGATTCACCGGATCTGGGAAGGGCGGCGGAAATTTCATAGTTGCTGTCGAATTTTTCTGATGTGATCAGGCCGACGATATCCGTGGATTCGTCGATGAATGCGATTGTCGCGAGGCGGGATTCTTTTCCGGCGTTCGTGACAAAGCGCGCGTCGATCAACTTCTCAAAGGCGGAATCGACGCAGTGTGCCGTCGTGAGGACGCGGTCTGCCCCATAAAGGAAGGCGTTACAGGAAGGTCCGCCAGGAATATGGACGATCCCGGTCGCCCGCAGGTCAAAATCGTCTGCCTTGAAGGCGCGTTGATCTTCGCCGATGATCGAGGTTTGCCGCGCTCCAGTTCCGGATCCACAGGCGGTCATTGTCATCAGTGTCACCTGGGTCATCAGGATCATGAGTGCCATCAGCCTGCTCGTGGACGGTGTCCATTTCTGGTGATGACGTTTCCAATCATTAACTGCGTTACTTCCAACCATGATTCACCTCTCTTGATGACGCCCGTTGAATTGGGCGCGGAGGTGGTTGAGCAACCGGCGTGCCGTGGTCGCGGCCGGTACCAGGATAATTTAGTTCATTGATTTCAGATATTTGGAGTTTAGGGAGTCGGAATTCCCTGGGTCCGGGGCGATTGCCGGGCCGGGGGCTGGCCGCCGGTGGCGTTAAGTTGAGGCCAGGGGAAGAGAGGATCCTTCCCCGTCGCTGCGCTCCGGGTCAGGATGACGAGGCGCCCGGGACGACCGGGCGTTCAGGATGACGAGGTTCAGAGTTCCTGGGCCGGGGCGTTGAGCGGGGCGAGGCCGCGCTTTTTGATCCGTTCCACCAGGGTCGTACGATTAAGGCCCAGGAGTTTTGCCGCCTGGTTCTTGTTGTGGTTCGTGCGCTCGAGGGCCTGCAGGATCATCGAGTTCTCGAGGTCCTCAATGAACTTGATGAGATCGATCCCTTCCTTGGGCAACTCGCCAAAGTTTGCCGGAACGACTGGCTTTGGGGCCTCAGCAGGGCGCACCGCGAGCGGCATCGTCGCGTTGGATACCACTTGCGGAATCACGCATGCCGGCGCGGCATGGTTCAGTTCCGGTGGCAGGTCGTCGCGTGATATCTCCCCGCCGCCCTTGAGGACAACAAGGCGTTCGATCATGTTTTGCAGCTGGCGGACGTTGCCCGGCCATTCGAACGCGCAAAGCCTTTGCATGGCCTCTTCGCCGAGGCTCGAGAACGTCTCGCAACCATGCATGCGGTTGGAGAGGTCAAGGAAATGATCGACCAGTTCCGGAATGTCTTCTTTGCGCTCGCGCAGGGCCGGCAAGGTTACCGGCAGGACATTCAGGCGGTAGAAAAGATCAAGGCGGAAAGTGCCTGCCTTTACGGCCCGCTCAAGGTCGATGTTTGTGGCGGCGACAATCCGGATATCGGCGTCACGGCTCTCGTTGCCACCCAGCGGGGTGAATTTCTTCTCTTGAAGGACACGAAGGAGCTTGGCCTGGAGCGCGAGTGGCATGTCCCCGATCTCATCAAGGAACAGTGTCCCGCCGGAAGCCGCGTCAAATCGTCCAAGTCGGCGGCGGTCGGCACCCGTGAAGGCGCCCCTCTCGTGACCAAACAATTCGGACTCCAGGAGGTTCTCCGGAATGGCCGAGCAGTTGATGGCGATGAAGGGGTGGCTGGAACGGGGCGAAAGCCGGTGAATGGCAGACGCGATGAGTTCCTTGCCCGTGCCGGATTCCCCGGAGATCAAAACGGCGCTTTCCGAATGGGCGATCTTGGCCACGGTCTCGAGGGCCTTGAGCATCGCCGGGCTGCGACCAATGATTTCAGGGAACAGGGCTTCCCAGTCCCCCAACTGGAGTCCAGGTCGGCCCTTGCCCCGGAAGAGCAAGGACTGGGCGCGGGAAGAATCCTCTCCTGGGCGGCGAATCTCAGGGGTATTCATACGATGAAACGGCCTCCAAAAAAGGGCGTAACTATCCGTCCCGCCTGATGCAAGGATTCCCGTCGTTCCCGGCGAAATCCCCTTTACCCGGCGGCCCAAGCCCATCTGATCTCTGTGTTGTTCGCGTAAATACAGAATAACAAAATTTGCCGGCCCCGTGCAAACTTCGCCCGGCAAATTCTTCCCCCGCAAGGGTTTCACGGAAATCGTCCCTGCGCTGGAACAGGGGTGAGACTTCATGATATGACAAGCGAAAACGGGGTTTGATGGTGAAAGTTGCATTTGTCCATGACTGGCTGGTGACTTGCCGCGGCGGCGAAAAAGTGCTTGAGGCCTTGTTGCCCCTTTTTCCGGACGCGCCGGTGTTCACTCTCTTCTACGATCCGGCCGCGATGCCAGAGAGCATTCGCTCGAGGAAAGTTTTTTTTCCTGCCGGGCTGAACCGTTTGCGCCCTCTGCGCAAAGCGCTTCTTCCTTTTTTGCCGGCCGCGATCGAGTCGTTGCCGCTGTTTGATTTTGATTTGTTGATCAGCACGTCTTCGTGCGTGGCGAAAGGGGCTTTGCCGGGGCCGCTCGCGAGTCACTTGTGTTACATCCACTCGCCGATGCGTTACGTGTGGGACCAGCGCGGCGAATATGTCGATCGCCTGCCGCGCGTTCCTGGATTGAGGACGGTGATCAACCGTCTGTCGGCCGATCTGCGCCAGTGGGATGTTGTGTCGGCGAAACGTGTCGACCAGTTTGTCGCGAATTCCAGGTTCGTCCAGCAACGTGTACGTCGTTTCTATGGTCGTGACGCGGCGGTGGTTTATCCACCGGTCGATGTGGAGCGATTTGTAAAGCAGGCTCAGGGGCGTCGTGAAAGAAATGGCGCGGCGCCGGGGGACTACTATCTGGTGGCGGGCGCTGCGGTTTCATACAAGAGGTTTGACTTGGCGGTCGACGCTTGCCGCAAACTCGGGCGCAAGCTGGTGATCGCGGGAGACGGCCCGGAATGGCAGTCGTTGCGAAAACGGGCCGGGGCGGGGATTGAATTTGTGCGCAGGCCAGATGACACGACGTGGGAATCGCTGATGGGGGGCGCGCGCGCCCTGCTGTTTCCCGGTGTCGAGGATTTTGGCATCACCGGGGTTGAGGCCATGGCGGCGGGTACGCCGGTTATCGCCCAACGGGCGGGCGGCGCGCTGGATTTCATTGAAGAAGGATCCAGCGGGATCTATTTTGACCGGCCGGAAGTCGACGATGTTGTTTCAGCGATCAAGGATTTCGAGGAAAAATTCGTGGTCCGCCCGCAGGCCCTGGAGTCGCAGGCGCGGAAATTCTCGACGGGTGCCTTCCAGAATGCGATGAAGCAGGAAATTGATCAGTTGATGCGAAACCGGCCATGAACCAGAAACAGAAACAACTAGTCCGGATCATCAGGTTGACGTTCGACATGGCCGCCGTGGTCATGGCCTGGGTCGTCGCCTACCAGTTGAGGTTCGCCCTGATTGAGACACCCAAGGGTGTACCTCCCTTCGGTTTGTACTTGAAACTGGTTCCATTCATTGTGGTGATCTGGGCGGCCGTGTTCTTTGCCAGCGGTTTCTACCGGCGCTCGCAGGCGCGCCGTTCCGCTGTGCTGGAGGCTCTGGACATCATCCCGTCTTGCGGACTGGCAACCCTGGCCTTCGTGGCGTTCACCTATTTTTACGAGGAGTATCGCTATTCGCGGATCGTGATGATCATGTTCGCGGTATTGCAGCCGGTGTTCCTGATCACGGCGCGCTCCGCGATGAGAAAGATGTTCCGGTGGTATCGCCGCAAGAGTCCGGCCCGTAATGTTTTGCTGGTCACGACACGGGAACTCGAACGCGAGGCGATGGCTGCCACGGACGAAATGGACCTGGTGCGGTCGCGAGTGGTTGGCTCGGTTTTCGTTGACGATGAAACGCCGGCGGACTGGCTGGAACTTGTGGCGCGCCTGGAAGTTCACGCGATGATCGTCGCGTTGCCATACCGGTTGTTGGGGGTTCTTGAAGATCAACTGGCTGGCATTGCCGATCAGGTGCCGGACATCCGGATCATTCCTGACATGAGCCGTTTTACGCGATTCGCTTCCGGTATCGCCCTCGTTGACGGGCGTCCAGTGATCAGCATCAATGAGTCGCCTCTTGCTGGCATGGGGCGGTTGATCAAGCGTGCGGTGGATATTCTGGGGGCCGTTGTCGGGTTGCTCCTTTTTGCTCCTGTCATGGCGGTCATCGCCATTCTGGTGCCTTTGTCGTCACCGGGGCCGGTCCTGTACCGGCAGGAACGCATGGGACTTGACGGAAACAGCTTCTGGATCCTGAAATTCCGTTCGATGCCGGTTGATGCCGAGCGGAAGACGGGCGCTGTCTGGGCGAAGCCGACGGACAACCGGGCGACATGGTTGGGGCGCGTCTTGCGCAGCAGCAGCCTCGATGAACTGCCCCAGTTCTGGAACGTCCTCAGGGGTGACATGAGCCTGGTGGGTCCAAGGCCAGAACGCCCTGTTTTTGTTGATCAATTTCGGCGCGAGATTCCGGGGTACATGCTGCGCCACAAAGTAAAGGCAGGGATCACCGGGTGGGCCCAGGTGAACGGCTGGCGGGGCGATACGAGCCTTCAAAAGCGCATCGAATGCGATTTGTTTTATATCCAGAACTGGAGTGTCTGGCTGGACCTGAGGATCATTTTCCTTACTGTTTTCAGGGGTTTCCTCAGTAAAAACGCTTACTGAGCCAATTATAAAGATTCTATACAATTCTAATAGAATCTGTTGACTATTTTAAAACAATTATATAATGTGAGTACTGTCAGGGGTCAGTCTACTTGGTGGCTGACTTCCGACGACCAGGCTGTTTTCTGCTGTTGCTGTGTTTCTAGCTGAAGCTGTTGCTGTGAGGTTGCCTGTGCTCAGTACCCGTGTCTCGATCCGACTCGCCTTTGTCGCGTTCCTGCTCACGTCCTGCGGAATGCCGACCAACGAAAAAAGTGTGAAGAACTTTGTCCTGTCTTGCATGAACTGCGACAGCAGCCTGCACGATGGTTTCAGCCGGATTGTTCACCAATACAACTCGGAGGCCGGGTTTGAGGCGTTGCAGTACACCACCAATTCCGAGGACGCGAACAGCCCGGTCTACATGACCCAGGGACTCAACATGCGCGAAGGCAAAGTGGGTTGGGGGCAATGGCTGTCCGAGACCGAGGAACGTCGCAGTTACTTGCCGCAGCCGAAGGCCCTTCGCACGATCAGTTATTCGATGCGCGTTGAGCTGGACAAGGACTTCATGCAGACGCGAATCAATTCCATCCGTGAGAGCGACAAGACGGATGTGCGCAAGTTGTTCTACCACGAGACGGGACATGGATTGCAGATGGCGCATCACCCGGATCCAACCAATGTGATGTACTTCGATATCAGCGGGGACAAGGACTTCAACTTGTACTTCAGCGATGTTCGCGCGTTTTTTGGCAGATAGGTTGAGGAGAGGGTCCTTCGCCCTTCGGGCTCAGGATGACGGGCTCAGGATGACGGGTTTACGGATTGACGGTTGATGTTCACCTGGAGTTGAGATGATGTTGTTGAAGAAGAAGAAAGCCAGCGCCGCACGTGTGATGATTCTCGTGGCCATGGCCATGGTCAACCCGGCTTGCGGCAGTTCCAGTGGAGCCGGCAGCCCGCCGGCCGATACGGTCAACGACAACCAGGCCATCCAGCCGGTGGCAGAGGGTCAGGCGATGCGGTCCATTCCTGCTTCGCATGGCATTTCGATGCAGCTCCTGGCCGAGCGGGCTGATCGCATCAATCCGAAGCTCGTTTACGCGTTCCAGGGCAAGGGCACCGCGTTGACGTGGGATATCGGTGTGACCAAAGCCGCATATGAGCGGATCCCGATGCTGCGTGGCGAGGCCAATGCCCAGGGCATGGCGGCTGGAGACGTGATTTTGACAGGTAACAGCAGCGGCGCGATGATGGCGGCATGGTTCAGTTGCCGTGGGATTACCGCAGACTCCATCAAAGGCGCGGAAACCATCTTGAGCGGGTTTCCGGCACAGCTGGTGAAAGAAGATTCCGCCGCTAAATTCCGTGAAGTCCTTGGCGCGATCAACAGCGGCAAGGAATTTGGTTCGCCGACTTCGGACATCGCGCCCCTCGTGGACGCGGTCGTGGGGAATGGCGCATGTGTCCCGCGATTGCCGACAGTGATCCTGGCGTCAAACCAGGACATCAATGACAACCGTCGCTGGTTGTTCACTGAAGGTCGCCGCTCACGCAGTTTTGATATCAGTGATTTCACTTACTCGCAGCGCACGAGTGACTTCAGTCTTGAAAAGGAAAAAGTCGGCAAGATCTGCACTTACTTCGCTGACCCGGTGATGTTCCGTTACTTGTCGGAAAACATGACCCAGGAAGAAAGGTTGTGCGACATTCGCGTGATGGAAAACGCGGAAGACATGAAGGCAGCCGTCCTTGCCAGCATCTCGGAACCGACCTATTTCGTGCCGGTGGAAGAAAAGGCGGAGGCGAAGCTCGTTCGTTTTGACGCGCCGGGAGCTGCCAAGAACCACAGGTTCTACAATGGTGGTTTCTCGATGCCGGGCATAGTCCAGGACATCAAGCGCCTTTTCCCGGCGGCGCGCGCCATGGGTACGGGGCGCTGGGGATACAACCAGGCAGAGGTTGCCGTCATGTACAGCTGGTACGACGTCAACTTGAACAGCCTTCAGGAACAATCGCGTTGGTGGATGGATCTTGAGTCGGTGCCGACCGACACCCAGCGCTCCAGGTTGCTGGCCCGTCCTTTCGGGCTGCAGGGTGCCGACCTCGCAGCGCGTTACCAGGAAGAGATCAACCTGGGGTACCAGCGGGCCACCGCCTGCCTTCAGCGAGGCAAAGCCTGCTTGTCGCCCCGCACGTCGATCTTCGGGCGTGATCCGAACAAGCCTGCGTTCACAAAACCTGCCGGTCAGCCCGGCGGAGTCGAGGTTTCAACCCGGCAGGGGCTGGATATATTCCTTCAATAACGCTGGCCCCTGACTGCCCCCTGAACGGGGGCTTTTTTTTACGGGCAGTAGTGATGGCTGAATTTTTGTTCCAGCCACGCGCAGGGGTTGGCGCGAAGCTGGGGTGGACCGTAAGGCGAAGTCGCCTCGTAGGTGAAACACCAGCCAGCAGATCTCCTGACCATGAAAACACTGTGATCCGAAGTCGTCAGGATGCAGCCGGGCCGCACCGGTTGACCTTGTTCCTCGCGCAACCCATGGTCAGCGAGCATTTTTCCCCAGCACTCAACGCACATGTCTTCGATGAATACTCCGGCGTCAAACGGACGTCCGGTGACCCCGGAATTTTCCGTGTGACAATCGTCCACCCATAACTTCACTGTTCCGCAATCGGTCGCCTTGCAATCGCTGTGTCTCATGTTGATAAGGATGCCGCCCGGCTGAAGGTCGATGCCCGAAAGTGGTTTTCCGGAATTTTCCGCGAGGAATTCGCGCGCCGCCGGGCCACACGCGGTCTCGTCCGCGATCCGGGCGAATTGGATTTTTTCAAGACGCAGGCCGTCCAGCAGATTACCCGCGGCGGCTTGCGCCGTGCCGTGGCAATTTGGCATGCCGTAGGTGATTCTTGCGGACGACTGGTTTCCAGTCATCTCGATGACGAAAGGATTGTTCCACGCCAGGTTCGTATTGTCGGGGTCTTTGACCTTGTGTATGCGCTGCACGCCCGGATGGCAGAACCTGCCCGTGGCCCGATTACGTGCGTTCAAGCTGTTGGCATCAACGGGACAGGCCTCACTAACAAAGCAACCATCGGAATCCATGCCTGTCAGGTCCGAGCAATCAGGCGACTGCATTTCGGACACGGAATCAGAGAGCAATTGGCGCGCTTGCGTGACGTCCGTGTAGGAGCGACACAGCGTTGTCATGTCCTGGCCGTAGCGAACGACAAGTCCGGTGGTCAGGCGTTCGAGGCAGGCCGTGTTCTTGTCGCCGCCATCAGCGAAATCAGCAGGCCAGTTCTGCCTGATGCGATTCTCGACGAGCAAGTGCCATCGCTTGGCAACGGTCTGGTCTTCGACGCATCGACCCATTGATTTTATGGAGTCAGCCAGCGCGGCGCGGTCTTCACCGTAGTAATCGAACTTGCATGCCTGGCGCAGGGCCTCGGAGGTTTCCAGTGACCAGAGGTCCGCCATGGAAGGGGCGGGGGCAGACGTCGTCCGGCAACCACCAGTCATCGCCAACGCGGCGACAATGATGGTTGCCGGAACGCCCAGCGGATTCGCGCGGTCAGTACGCCGCATGCGGAATGTTGAGCGCGTCCGCAACAGCCTTGTGCGTCAACTTGCCGTTGAAGCTGTTGAGGCCCTTGCGCAGCGGTTCGGACTCATCAAGCGCGCGGGCAAGGCCCTTGTTGGCCAGCTCGAGCGCGTACTTGATGGTGACGTTGGTCAACGCGTAGGTCGAAGTCTTTGGAACATCGCCAGGGATGTTGGTGACGCCGTAGTGGAGGACGCCTTCTTCCTTGAAGACCGGGTCGTCGTGCGTGGTCGGACGGATGGTCTCGACGCAACCGCCCTGGTCGATGGCGACGTCAACGATCGCGGAATCAGGCTCCATCGTCCGGACCATCTCACGCGTGACGAGGCACGGGGCTTTCGCGCCGGTAATCAGCACGGCTCCGACGAGGAGATCGGATTCACGCACCGCTTTCGCGATATTTTCCGGATTTGACATCAGAGTCTGGACATTGTTGCCGAATATGTCATCGAGGTAAGCGAGTCGTGCCGGATTGACATCCAGCATCGTGACTTGCGCGCCAAGACCGATGGCCATCTTTGCCGAGTTGATGCCCACCACGCCGCCACCGATGATCGCGACGCGACCGCGCGCGACTCCAGGCACGCCGCCGAGGAGAAGGCCTTTTCCACCGTTGTGCTTCTGCAGGCACTGGGCGCCAACCTGGACAGCCATGCGACCGGCAACTTCACTCATCGGAGTGAGGAGCGGCAGCGAACCGTTTGCGAGTTCGATGGTTTCGTAGGCGATCGCGGTGACTTTGCGATCGAGAAGTGCCTTGGCGAGTTCCGGAACCGCCGCGAGGTGCAGGTATGTGTAAAGAATCTGGCCCGCGCGCATGCGGGAATATTCTTCCGGAATCGGTTCCTTTACTTTCATGATCATCTCGGCCTCGTCCCAGACTTGCTTGGCCGAGTTGATGATTGTCGCGCCCGCGGCGACGTAACGCGCGTCAGGAATTCCCGCGCCGAGTCCCGCGCCTTTCTCGATAATCACTTTGTGGCCGGCGGCGACGAGCACCTCGACGCCACCAGGGACGACTGCAACACGATTCTCGCGATTCTTGATTTCCTTTGGAATTCCGATCAGCATTTGTAGTCCTTTTTGACTGGTCCGATTCGCGAACTATAGCATCAGAGGGCAGACGACGCTAAGGCCATCGAAGGCCAGGCGTATGTTCGGTGGCAAGGTGGCCGACACCGTGCGGAAATCAATCTCATGGCCGAGGTGAGTTATAACACCCTGTTTTGCTTGGATTTTATTGATCAGGTCCACGGTTTCCGGCAAGCTGCTGTGCGTCGGATGGGTTTCCATCCGGAGGCCGCTCGCGACGATCGTGTGAACTTTGCCCCGCCACTTTTCAATCAATTCGTCCGGAATGGACTTGAAGTCAGTCGCGTAAACAAATGGACCGACTTTGAAAACAGTCGTGTTCGTGTCGCCATGGGAAACGGTTGCGGGTTCGACTTCGATTCCGAAAATCCTGAATGGAGATCCGGGCGTGATCTCATGGATGTTCACCCGCGGTTTTGTGCCGTGGTACGCGGTGTTCTGGAACGCGTATGAGAAGCGCGTCATCAAATCGTCGAGATGCTCCCGGGTCGCGTGCAGGGAGATCGGCTCTCGCGAACGGAAAAAGAAAGCGCGCAGGTCATCGAATCCGTGGCAGTGGTCCGAATGCGTGTGCGTGTAGACGACATGCTCGATGTTGTGGACTTTTTCACGCACCATCTGCAGGCGAAATTCCGTC
>CAWUNT010000010.1:0-16195 GCA_963923405.1 uncultured bacterium
CCCTTGCAAGTGTCTTTGGTCGACATAAACCGGGTACACAATTGGTGCGCAGCGTCAAATTGTTGGTTATGTTCCATGCCTCTAGAGTACACGCTGCGCACCAATTGTGTACCCGGTTTATGTCGACCAAAGACACTTGCAAGGGTTTCGGAAATTTCACCAACCGTGGCTCTTGCACGCGACGCGTTCACCGCGAGTTCGAGCAAGTTGGCTTTTCCTTCAGCGCCAGCTTTGAGCGCGGCAAGGCTGCTCTCAACGGCCTTTTGATTCCGTTTCTTTCGAACTTCGTCCAGTCGCCGCTTTTGAGCGTCAAGGACAGCCTTGTTATCGATATCGAGTACCTCAACCTTGTTGTCATGGGCGCCGTCGACAGGATATTTGTTGACCCCGACAATAACGTCTTCTCCACTATCGATTCTTGCCTGTTTGCGAGCCGAAGACTCCTCAATGCGTAATTTCGGAATGCCTGCCTTGATGGCGGCCACCATTCCTCCAGCCTCTTCGATTTCCTTGATCAATTCCCGGGCGCGCTGCACCAGGTCGTTGGTGAGTTTTTCGATGAACCAGCTTCCGCCAAGAGGGTCGACGACTCGCGTTACATCCGTCTCCTCCTGAATGATCAATTGCGTGTTGCGCGCGATCCTCGCGGAGAAATCTGTTGGCAGGCCGATCGCCTCGTCGAGGGCGTTGGTGTGCAGGGATTGGGTCCCACCCAAGGCTGCCGCCATCGCCTCGATCGTGGTTCGTACGACGTTGTTATAAGGGTCCTGTTCAGTCAAAGAGTAACCTGATGTCTGGCAGTGCGTGCGTAGCATGGTCGACTGTGGATTCTGCGGCTTGAATGGGGTCATCATCTCATGCCACAGCGCGCGAGCCGCTCGGAGCTTCGCGATTTCCATGAAGAAGTTCATGCCAATCGCGAAGAAGAACGAAAGTCGGGGTGCGAAATCATCAATTCCCAGTCCGCGTCCGATCGCGAGGCGCACATACTCCAGGCCATCAGCCAGCGTGTAAGCTAATTCCAGTGCCGAGTCTGCTCCGGCCTCCTGCATGTGATAACCGCTAATGCTTATGGAATTGAACCGGGGCATGTTCTTGGTCGAGTACTCAATCACGTCCGCCACGATTCGCATGGACGGCTCGGGCGGATAAATGAATGTGTTCCGGACCATGTACTCCTTGAGGATGTCATTCTGGATTGTGCCGGAGAGTTTGTCCGGCGCGACTCCTTGCTCCTCGGCGGCAACGATATAGTTGGCCATTACAGGCAACACAGCGCCGTTCATCGTCATGGATACACTCATCTGGTCCAGCGGAATCCCGTCAAACAGGATTTTCATGTCCTCGACGGAATCGATGGCAACTCCAGCCTTCCCTACGTCGCCAATTACCCGCGGGTGGTCTGAGTCGTATCCTCGGTGGGTCGCCAGGTCAAAAGCGACGCTCAGACCTTTTTGACCGGCAGCAAGGTTTCTTCTGTAGAACGCATTTGATGCCTCCGCTGTCGAGAACCCGGCATATTGCCGGATAGTCCAGGGCCGGTGCGTGTACATCGTCGCGCGCGGACCCCTCGTGTAGGGAGGAAGGCCGGGCAGGCCGGGGTCGGGTACGCCGACAGTGTCAGAGGCCGTATAGAGCGGTTTCGTCTTGATCCCCTCAGGGGTTTGACGTTCGAGTGACTCAACCGGCTTGCCAGAGAGTTCCTTGCTGGCCAGTTTGTCCCATTTTTGCTTTTCAAGATCCGCCATGCATCTTGTCCCTTCGTTTCGCCCCCCTTTTAACGTAGCATGGGTCCGGGATTCAGGGCGAAGGGAACCATCAGGAAGATCAGCTTGGCGCCGTGGTTTGAATCAAGCGCAGTCATCCAAATCTGGCAAAGCCTTACCTTTGCGGAGAGCGTCCGCGTTGCGGAGTGGGCTATTTCCCTGTCGGCGGCTCTCAGCATCCTGAACCGCAAGCGGGATCCAGTTTCGTGCCTGGGGTGGCTGCTGGCGGTGGCAGCTTTCCCCTTCATCGGGACAGCGCTCTATATTCTTGGCGGAGTCAGTCCATACGAGGCGCTTGCGAGGCGGCGCCGGGTTTCATCGCGTCTAGTTCGATCAGAGGAGCCGCCAGAAGTGAGGGCGTTTGCTCGTGCAGCCGCATTGGAACAACTCGAAACCAGCGAGTGTCACGGATTTGACAACACAACCGCATGGACTGGATGGGCCGCCGGGCACAGTTTCTTCAACAAGACAGGAGTCGATTTCCTTGAGAATTCGACGACAGTGTACTCCGCGTTCGAGGAGGCAATCTCAAAAGCGGAACGCTACATCCTTGTCCAGTTTTATCAGATCGTGCCTGACGCCGTAGGCCGGCACTTCTACGGTTTGCTTGCGGAAAAGGCCAGGCAAGGTGTGGCGGTTCATGTTCTCTTTGACGCCATGGGGTCATACAGGATCAGTGCCAATCATCTCAAAATGACCAGGGCGGCTGGTATCAAGATTCACAGTTTCATGGGATTTCATCCTCTTAAGCGCCGCCTGCAGATCAATTGGCGTAACCACAGGAAGCTACTGATTGTCGACGGCCATGTGGCGTTTGTCGGAGGTTTGAACCTCGGTGAAGTCTATCTTGAGGGGCGTGATCCCGAGAATCCTGCTTGGCGTGACGTCCATTTCCGTTTGCGAGGTGAAGTGGCATCTCACCTCGAGCGCGTTTTCCGTGAGGACTGGCATTTCGCAACTGGTGAGGCGCTGGACCTTGGTAAGATCACGCCCGCGACCGGGGCTCCTCACCTCCTGTCTGAAAACGTGCAGCCAGGCTTTTCAGCCCTTTGCTTGCCAGTAGCTTCGGGTCCTGCCGACAGCCGTACCGCCTTTCACACAGGTCTTCTCAGTGTCCTTTACGAGGCGAAGCGCCGGATCTGGATTTCGACCGCGTATTTTGTCCCCGACAAGACCCTTCTTCAGGCCATGAGACAGGCAGTGGCTCGGGGAGTTGACGTACGATTGGTGATTCCACGCCGGTCAAACCACCCGATGACGGATTTTTGCACGACATCGTATTATCAGGAATTATTGGACATAGGGTTGGTGGTTCACCACTACAACCCCGGAATGTTGCACGCAAAATTGTTGCTCGCGGACGATGACCTGGTCCTTACCGGGTCATCCAACCAGGACTACCGCAGTTTTTTCCTTAACTTTGAGCTCGATCTGCTTATGCGCGACCGGGCATTGACTACCAGGATAGAGGCTTACTTCTCTGATTTGTTTGATAAATCTTACATTTTGACCCGCGAAAAAATTGATACGGACTACCGATCCTGGACGCTTTTGAGGCGGATTTTCAGGCTTTGCTCGCCATTAATGTAAGATCGTCCTTGAGCTTAATTTTGAGATCGATTATCAATTTCGGCGATCCGGGAATCTCTCCGTCCGCTCTTCTGATTTTTTGAAAGGCCAGTCCATCATGGGTTTCAAAGATTTCTCGAAGACATGTCTTCCTGTGAAGTTTTTCTCCGCGATCCTCCTGTCCTTTTTCGCAGTCTCGGTCCAGACAGGTATGGCTTTCGCTGAAGCCAAGTCCACTTTTGGCGCTGGCCATGACCCTGGTCGTAATGGCCAGAAACCGCAAACCGTGATCGCCGCGAACATGCGCCAGCTGTTGAGTCTCGTTGAGTACATCGGGGGCGATTATCCGGGGGCTGTCGAGAACGGAAAGGTCATCAACCAGACTGAGTACGAAGAAATTTCTCAGTTTACGACCGCGGCCCTGGAGGCGTTCGCCGTGGTTTCCAAAGCTCGCCCCAAGACAGCCAACCTTGTTTCCATTGGACAGGAACTCCGTGATTTGGGAGCGGCTGTTTCCGAGAAGAAAAGCGCGCAGCAGGTTCGGTCCATTTCCCGATCCGTCCGGGAGCACCTGATCGATTCGTTCGAGCTAACCTTGGCACCAGCTCAGGTCCCGCAGAGAGCGCTTGCTACCGCAGCTTTTGGCCCGAACTGCGCGTCCTGCCACGGCGATTCCGGCCGGGGTGACGGCGTGCTTTCCGGGAAACTCAACCCCCAGCCACGGAATTTCGCGAGTGCTGAGTATGCGGGGGGGAACTCCCCCTTTAAGACTTTCAATGTCCTGCACACCGGTGTCACTGGCACCCCGATGGCCTCATTCGCCGACCGGTTATCGACCAATGAGATGTGGAGTCTCGCCTTTTGGATCAGTGGTCTTGCCCACGATCAGGCCCTGACGATGGCAGTCCTGCCAGCCGCGGTCCGTGAAGAATTAAAATCGAAGATCAGCTTGGAGCATCTCTCCCGCGCCTCTGATGAAGAGTTGACCAGCTGGGTCCGTTCAAACATGCAGTCATTGCCCGGTTCGGGAGTTTCTGTCGCCAAAGTTGTCGCGGTTCTCCGGGTCGATGCGCCGTTTGATGGGAGTTTCAAGAGGAGGTCAGAGGATCTCGCGGTGGTCGGATCTACTTCCACGTTCAACGGCAACGGATCTTCCGACCCTGGGGCTTCCGCCATCGCGTCCATCACAGCCACAAGGCGGGCAGTTTCAGAGGCGATAGATCTTGCCAATCAAGGCAACTTTGAACTGTCCCGGTCAAAGCTTCTGGATGCGTATCTTGTCGGATTCGAGCCCGCGGAAAAGACTCTCCGGGCCGCGGACCCCGGTGTTGTTGCGGCCGTGGAACAAAAGTTCGTCGCTTTGCGCTCGACGCTCGCCAAATCCGTCTCTCCGGCAGATCGTGGTGCCGCTTTGACGGACCTCGAGCGGGCGCTTGGAAGTGCGCTTGCTACCTCGCGGGCTTTGCCCGGACGGGAGGCTGCCAACACAGATGCAGTCAGCGGCAGTGATGTCGTAATCCGCATTCCGCACAAGGCTATAGGGGATTTCCTTGGTTCCTTTCTAATTATATTCCGCGAGGGATTCGAGGCCTTCCTGATCATCGCGGCGCTTCTTGCGGCTTTAGGCAATATGGGGATGGCAGCT
Source organism: uncultured bacterium (assembly GCA_963923405.1). Lineage (GTDB taxonomy): Bacteria > Bdellovibrionota_B > Oligoflexia > Oligoflexales > RGVZ01 > RGVZ01. The sequence continues at coordinate 4,981 of CAWUNT010000010.1, forward strand.
GCTCGTAAATGGATACACGCCGGTTGGGGTCTTGCGATCGTCCTCGGTGTCGCCACGTTCTTTGCACTGAATCACTTGGTGCGCCTTTCTGGGATGGAACGCGAAATGGTTGAGGCTATCGCCACGGGTCTCGCCGCCCTGGTCCTCTTCTATGTGGGATTCTGGCTTCTGTCGCAGGCCGAGCGCAGTCACTGGGACAAATTCATTCGTGGTGGTGCAAAGCAGGCCGTGACGTCCGGAAAAGTCTGGACCTTGGCCGGACTGGCTTTCATCGCGGTATACCGTGAAGCCGCTGAGACGGTTCTCTTCTATAACGCCCTTTCAAACAGCGCTTCCTCCAGCCTGGCAGTGACGGCCGGCTTTGTGACAGGGGCCGCTTCCCTTGCGGGAATCTGTGTTGCTATTCAGCGTTACGGGCTGAGGATGCCCCTCCGCAAGTTCTTCCTCAGTACGAGTTTTTTGATGGTGACTTTGGCGGTCATTCTGGCAGGCAAGGCCGTAGCAGAACTCATTGAATCCGGAGTGTTGGAGCCAGTCCGTGTAGGTGCGATCCCGTCGGTGGATTTTCTGGGGATTTATCCCTACGCACAGACTTTGACTGCCCAATGCTTTTTCTTGGTGATCGCGGCCGGGATATGGACGTGGAAACGTCAGGTTGCCGCTAAATCAGCTTCGTTGTCCTTGTCCACGGCCGACCGGTCTGGTAACTAACGGATTCCCCTCATCGGGTCCCGTGGTGAAACGGATATCATATCGCCCTCCGAAGGCGGGGTTGCAGGTTCGATTCCTGCCGGGACCGCCATATCTACATTCAGTTTCAGTTCCTTTTAACTGATCTGGTCAGCCATGTGTGACCGCTTTTGAGAATACGTTCAGTACGATGACACCAGCCACGATCAGCAGGATCCCGACGATGGCAGGAATGTCCAGGTCTTGGCCAAGAAAGGCCCACGCGATCAGAGTAATCAGTGCGACGCCCGCTCCAGACCAGATCGCGTATGCGACTCCGACCGGAACAGTTTTCAGGGTGAGGGAAAGGAAATAGAAAGCGGTAGCGTATCCAACAGCGACCAGTACTGTCGGCCAAAGACGCGTGAATCCCTCCGAGGCTTTCAGAGCCGATGTGGCGATGACTTCGCTGACGATTGCTACTGAAAGACATATCCAGGGATTCATAAGCAGCTCCTGCGTAAGGGCGATTTCTTGCATCTAACCAAAAACTGGTTTTTGCAAGTAATTTCGAGGAGTCAGCCATGAAGTCTGGATTTACTGAAAAGGTGTCGGTCGCCAGCGTGTTGATTGCGGTGACTTTTGTTGCCTCGACCGCAATCTCCGGGCCTTTTGCCGCCTTGCCAACAGAGGCGCAGGCCCCTGCAAAAAATCCTCGCAGTGACGCCAAGGTAGACCTCGGCAAGAAATTGTATTTCGACCCGCGTTTGTCCGCGGATGGCACCATATCCTGTAATAGTTGCCACAACGTCATGGCCGGTGGTGACGATAATCGTCCTGTCAGTGTTGGCATACGTGGACAAAAAGGGGGACGTTCCGCACCGACCGTCTGGAATGCCGCCTTCATGTCAGCCCAGTTCTGGGACGGCCGGGCGGCATCCCTTGAAGACCAGGCCAAGGGTCCACTCACGAACCCTGTTGAAATGGGCATGAAAGACCATGCCTCTGTCATGCGAGTTGTCGAGGAAATTCCGGAATACCGGGATGAATTTATCAGAGTGTTCCCGGGTGAAGTGAATGCGGTCAATATTGACAATCTTGCGAAGGCGATCGCCGCGTTCGAGCGAACCTTGATAACCCCCCACAGTCGTTTCGACAAGTTTGTCGATGGGCAGGAATCCGCTCTGTCTCCAGTTGAAAAGCGCGGCTACGAGCTCGTCCAATCGGTTGGTTGCGTCAGCTGCCATTCAGGAGTGAACTTTGCCGGACCAGCCTTGCCAGAAGGTACCGGGTTTTTTCAGAAGTTCCCTGTCTATGAAACCAACAAGTTTGTCGCTCAATACCGCTTCAAGGAAGACACAGGCAGGTTCAGCGTGACAAAAAACGCGGCGGACCGCCATGTTTGGCGCGTTCCGACGTGGCGCAACATAGCGCTGACCGCGCCTTATTTCCACAATGGGGCGGTTGCATCGTTGAGTGAAGCAGTGCGCGTCATGGCGAAGACACAGCTCGATCGCGATCTCGCGGAGGATGAAGTCGCCGCGATCGTCAAGTTCATGGGTGCGCTGACAGGTGAATTCCCGAAGATTGACATGCCGCGCTTGCCGCCGACGCCGGGTTTCACTGTTTCAGCCAAACCAGTCGCTCGTGAGGCAAAAAAGCGCTTATAGGGCGCGAATTCTCCACAGCTGCAGGCTCTGAATGAGGGCCTTCATGATATCCGGGTTGATGCCAGAGGCTTTTTCCGAACTGACATTCATTCCGGGATCCCATTGCGGTACGCGTTCTCCTGCCAGTCCTTCGGACTTAAGGAAGGCGATCAATTCTCTCTCGTTCTCGAAGGCTTCAGAAAGCATGGCGCGGCCAGTCGCTTGCGCGATTGCCTCAAGCATCTTTCCGGCAGCGCCGCTGCCAATCTTGCTCCACTCCGCCATGGTGGCGCGGAAATCAAAGTCGGGAGTGATCCAAACTCCACCAAATCGTTTCAAAATGGCCTTTATATTCCGCGTCGCCTGAATTTTCTCTGCACGGGAGAAATACTGAAGCAGTCCTTCATGTACGATCGCGACAGGTTTGGCTGGGTCGAATCTCGACGTGGCAGAATCAAGTTCGTCCATGTTGAGAACATTGGCTTCGGAAAAGTGAAGGTTTGGTCGAAACTTGTTGGCCTCGCATCCAGTGATTGCCTCCACGATTTTTAACTTTTCGCGAGTGATGCCGGGAAGGTCTGTTTCGACATAAATACAAGCCGGGTCTTTCGTCATGGCAAGGCCTCGCAGCGCGATACCACTTGCAAGTTCGAGTACTTGTTTGCATCGCGAGATCGCGATCTCACGCATGAGGCTCTTGTACCGGATCTCCAGAATAGGTGCTCCCCATGTGGTCTCCGATGGATCAACTCCCATTGGGGCAAGCATGTCTTTGACGGCTTGGTATGCGTTTGACAGGTCTGACACTTCTTTCGCGTACGGTATGTCCGAATAGGTACGCCACCAGGCGACAAGCTTTGCCGTTTGGCTGATTCGACTGTGGTCAGAATGAAATTCCGGATTTCCGTCGTCGTTGCGCGGGTTCATTATTTTCATTTCCTTGTGATAGAAATGCTTCGTGCATGGGAAGGTAAGTTCCCGGGACCATAACCGAAAGTCCTGGCCGGTGATGCCTGGAAGTCCCCGGACGACACAACATAGAAGAAGGACCGGCCAGCGGGCGCGTCTTCAATTTTGATGCCAACCGCCCGGTCGGATGTACAGATTCGCAGCGAATGATCTGAGACGTCACAGGCCTCAATCGCCTCGAGGGATTCAGGTCCGCTGAAAACCGTAACAGTTCCTCCTGTCGCCAAACCTGATGGCCACGAACTCTCTGGAATCTGATCGGCGTCAACAACCGCGATTTTGATATCTGGATCGCGTAATGCGGAAGCCATCTTTGTCTCATACTCGGAATCCGCGCCGGTAATACCCGCGTGGTGCGAAAGAAAGGCAATGACCAGTTTTGCCATTCGCGTAGCAAGTGCCGGGCTATTCGCATTCGCGACGGTATCACTCGAGGTGTGCATGTTCCTGTTATAATTCAGCGTGTCTTCGAATGGGAAAACAGTTGGATACCCGGCCCGATACCAGCTTCTGTGATCAGAAGTCCCGGCGACTTTGACAGCGCGGTCGGTGAAATTTCCGCCGAGGTAGGTTGTTAAAAGATCCTTTGCCGAGCGCCGGAGCCCCGTGGTGGTATCATCATGGAAAAGATGGATGGTGTCATTTCCAGCTTCAGGGGCATAGGACGCCATGTCCAGTTGTAACATTGCAGCTACTTTTTTACCCCCCGTCGCGTAATTTGCGGCGATCTGCCCACTGCCAATCAGGCCGATTTCCTCAATCGCGTAAGCATGCCATTCCACCCGGCGTTTGAATCTTGTGTTGTTTCTGGCAAGAACCCTCATCACCTCTGCCATGATGGCGACGCCCGAAGCATTGTCGTCAGCACCTGGAGCATCCGTCTGGTTTCCAGCGTGGATGCTGTCCAGATGGGATCCGATGATGATGGTGGTGTTGTTGTCCTCAAGTCCGGGTAAAGATGAGACAACGGATCGTTGTGTGAAACCGCTGTGGCTGACTTGATCAGTTGTTGCCTGCCCTGACCATCCGGTTCCTGAATATGTGGATGCCATGATGCTCTGGACCGAATTGGAGGAGGCAATGGCCTGAGAACCATTATAGTAGCGAGTGCCGAGCCCCTGCAGTGTTGTCATGTCTGTTGTTATGTTGGCCGCAGTTACTGAAGCAAACAAGTTTTCTACCGGGGTGAGATTGATAGTTTCATCATATGCGGGGTGGGTGATGGTGATTGCGCCCCTTTTTCCTTGCGTCCCGCACATGGTCAAACCCGGCCCTGATAGCAACTCAACGGCGGTACACCCAGCGGTATGACCATGCGACTGAACGGCCAATTCGTCCAGTTCCTGAATAGTGGAAAGCTCCATGGTCATCTCTGAAATATCGGGGCTTGGACGCAGGTTCAATTCGCGGATGCGTGGATCCTCGACGAGTTTGGTGTAAAACGCGCCTCCCTGGAAAAACTTCACGCGAACAAGAAATTTGCCGCTATTATTGAGACGCTGTAGTTGGGTGCATCGCTCGTTCGTGTCGGGCCCTTCGTCGTGCAGGCGAGACATCTTCGCTAACGTTGTCGCCCGGGATGTCACCTGAGCCGGGTCTGATACTTTCCACCTTGGTGACTCCCAGTCTGACTTCCCATCCCATCCAGACGGAATCAGTGCGCTGATTTTGTCACTGGCACCGTGACTGCCACTGGAACGGCCACAATTCGTCGCTACAACGGCGAGCACGGACGCAAGGACTGCCACGCCGACATTCCACGGTGAGCGGATTTTTCCGGGCATCTGATTCTCCCTCAGAAAACAGGTGTACCCTCGCAATCCCGGGGGATCTGGAGGTTCAGAAGCCGGGCGAAGGTCGGTACCGCCTGGACTAGCGAAACCAGCTCTTCGCGATGGATCCCGGGTTTGACGCCGGGGCCACGGAAAATCATGGCAGTCCGCATTGATGGGCTGTCGGGGTCATGCCCGTGCATGCCTGGAACTTTAGGTGGAAGGAACGTTTCCTTTTCAATCGCGTTGTTATTAAACCAGATGCCATCTGCCGACCGGAATGCCCACATTGATTCACCGTATGGCCAAGTTGCCTGCTTGAAGTTCGCGCGCTCCGCAACCATCTCGACAACGGGTTGACCCTCGAACGTGACCTTCGCGAGTGCCTCGCGAACGGATTCCCCGGCATTCTTGATTAAAAGCGGGTTTTGTTCCCCTGCCTTTGGATAAAGGTAAAGCATGGAATCTGAGGCATAGACCTCGACGGCCTGGTCGATGTGGGGCGGTAATACTGGTGCAACATTAAAAATGGCGCGCGTTGCGGTCATCCCGTGGTCCCCCATGAGCGCGATGATGTCCTGCTTCGCTGAAGTCGCAAGTACCCTTGCGACATTGTCGTCGACGCGTCTAAATGCGGCCCGAAACGCCATAGTGACCGGATCCCGGTGATTCAGACTTGAAGGATCCGGCAATTTGTTCTGAAAACCGTGGCCAGTTGAATCAATCAGTGGCTGGTAAAAGAGCACAATATCAGGACTGCTTTCTTTGATCGTCCGACTGGCTACATCAGCGATGAAATCATCGAGGATACCCTGGACTACTACAGTCTCGGATGGGGTAAGGTCGATGTCCATGCCCTTGATATTGACATCCGGCCAGACCAGTCCGGCGTCATCAAGTTTCTTACGGAAGGACTCCGGGAACGCTTCGTTGTAGGAAGCGCGTGAAACAAGCCACGAAGGCGTCTTGGCGCGGACGGGACGGATGACAATCCTCCGTAATCTTTCTCCGTCGTTAGCAAAAATGTTGGTGACATGGTCCCCAGATGCATTTTGACTGAGAGTCGGGGCATTCACTTCTTTTGCTTCGCCAGTCGCCGTGCGGTACGCGACGACAGTCTTTCCTCCAACATTCGAGAATTGGAGCAAGATATCCTTGCCAGTGGCAGGATTGAGTGTGACTCGTATTTCCACCGGTGTGCGGTCTCCCCGCGCGATAGTGACGATCTGCGGTTTACCCATCCTGGTCTCATCCGGATAGGTGATGCCAACGTCTGAAGTGCGTGCAGGTGTCGCTCCATCCATGCCGGCGTAGGCAAACGAGGCAACTTTTTTTCCTTGCCTTCTCGCTGCTTCCCACATGGTTTCGGCCTGAAAGGGTACTTTGAATCCGCTAACCCTCTTTCCCCCCTGCAGGAAATGGTTGCCTGTGATTCCGTGACGCGATGGAGATGCGCAAGTTGATGTTCCGGCGTGGCTTGCCGCTGTGATGGAAATCACATGTGATTTCGTAGCCGGGTACACGGCGCCTCGATGCCACAGTGACCGGAGGCCTGCTGGATTTGCCTCCGGACCCGCGATCCATGACTCTAGAAGTTTTGGCTGTAGCCCATCAATGGAGATGAAATAACCCCGACTTGGAGCTGACGTTGCCTGGACCGGCATCGTTGAGCTCATAAGGCCAAAGATAATGGCCGTGATGATGCATATCGGCGTGCGCATGCGGGCTCCACTTATAAGAGATGCTGGATAGTCGAATCAGAGCGGAAACGGATCCCGGTATTGTACCTTGAATCCTTCGGCCCGAGCAGCGGAAAGGATGCGTTCAAAATCGTGTGTTATGGTTGCCCCGGCTTTTTGAGTGACTTCGTCTTCCGTCGGCAAGTCAAAGTCATTGGCACCGAATCGCAGGCCATCAAGGGCCTTTTCGTTCTGGGTCAGGACGGAAGTGCGGATGTGCATGAAGTTGTCGAGAAATATTCTGCAAACAGCCAGCCAGCGCAAGTATTCACCGGAAGATAATTCCTTGCCGCCAAGTTCGTTGTTCCATGGTTTGTAAGTCCAGCAAAGGAAACTCGGAAGTTTTCGCGGCGCGCGGTCCTGGAACGCCCTCAGAGCCTCAAGGTGATTCAATCGCTCGTCCAGAGTCTCGTCAAATCCGATTACTTGTGTTGCCGTGGACCCCATTCCAGCGCGAAGGATAGCTTCCTGTGCCATGAAATAGTCGGCCACTTTGTATTTGCCCGGGCTGTGTCGTGCCCTGAATTGGTCGTCCAGAATCTCCGCTCCACCGCCAGTGACCCATCTTGTGCCGGAGCTTTTCAGCAGAGCCGCGCCCTCATCGTAAGTCACCTTGCTCAGTTTGCAGGAAAACATGAACTCCGCGACGGTCATTTCAAAGAATTCAAGGTCCCGGCCATAACGGGCGCGGATCCGGGAAAACAGGTCGGCGTAATCACGCAAGTGTAGCTTCGGATGGAAGCCGCCATTAAAGCTTACAAGGGTCCCGCCGAACTTTCGTAACTCGTCAATCTTGGAGCAGACCTGGTCAAAATCGAGCAGGTAGGTTCCGGGCTGGTGAGGTAAACGATAAAAAGAGCAGTAGTCGCATTTTGCGACACACACGTTCGTGTAGTTGACAATGGCCATGATCAAATACGTGGCAGTGTCGTCAGATGAGTGGAATCTCCTGCGCGTTGTGGTTGCGAGTTCCTTGAGTATTTCGTCGCTGGCCTCTTCAAAAAGCCAGACTGCCTCGGGGCGTGTGATTCGCTCCTGGTTTTCAACTTTTGTACGGATTTTGTTCAGCAATGGTTCCATGAGCCTCTGCCCTGTTGAGGCTGAATCTAGCCATTTTCCGGGGGTATTGTCGATTCAAAGGGGCTTGCAATTTGCCGGTAACGACACTAGACACGGCGCCGACGGAGGCATGATGGATATCTTGCAGTGGTTGAAAATGGATCATGAAGCGATGCTCCGCTCGGTTGAAAGGCTCAGCAGTGGGCCCAAAGGCCCCTTGGCGGCGTTGATTTCGGAGCTTGCGATAGACCTGCTTGGGCATCTGAAGGCCGAGGAGGAATACTTGCTTCCGGAGCTGACGGACCGGTTTCCCGGGTCTGAAATCATCCTCGACCTGTGTTCCGCAAATCAGAAAATTCTCCGTAAGCACCTGAAATTGCTTATTAAAGCTTCTACCGAAAAAGATAACGAGGCCCTGAAAAAAGCCATCGCTGAGCTTCGGAAGGCGGTGGCACAGCATCTCGAACTGCAAGAGACCCAGTTGATGCCTAAATTGCGGCAGCATGTCCCCACGGGAGAACGTGAGGACCTCGGGCTTCTCGTCGAAGACATGCTCGCGGATGTCAAAACCGAAGGTATTGATATTGCGGGTGAATTGAAAGTTGGGACAAATCGCTCAAAAGCCGGTACTACCAGCCGCGCTCGGGCTTGACGGTGTCAGTCATCTTGAGTTAATAGGCTTGGTTCGTCGTTCAAGAACGTTCACATAGGTTCCCTGAAGCCATGAAAAACAAACTGATTACACAATTTGAAAAACGCGTTTGGAGCGGTACCAAGAAGTTGGCTGAATTCCGCGCAGGCGATACGGTGCGCGTGCACTACAAGATCCAGGAAGGCGCGGACAAGTCGAAGTTCCGTATCCAGCTTTTCGAGGGTGTCGTGACCCGATTCCGCAAGGGAACGGCCGACGGCAGCTTTACCGTCCGCAAGATCAGTGCCGGCGGTGTTGGCGTTGAGCGCGTGTTTCCGATTTATAGCCCATATGTCGACAAAGTGGACGTGATCGCCTCTGGTATTGTTCGTCGCGCCCGCCTTTATTATCTGCGTGAGCTTGCCGGCAAAGCAGCCCGCATTCGCAGCAAGTATGTTTCCAAGAAGCTCGACGCAGTTGTTGCGACAGAGGACTATCACAAGGACCAAGCCGCCGAGCTGGCTCCTGAGTCCAAGTAGTTCAGGACCCTACAGCCGGGTACCAGGCAACCCTTAATGCTTGCTGTTGAAACTGGTTGTTATTGAAAGTGCCCTCCGGATTAAAGCCGGGGGGCATTTTTCTTTGCCCAGCGGTAATCTCTGGGAACACGACGACAAGATCAATCCGGGTTGTAACGGGGTTCACGCGGAGGCGACGCATGGCAGCGCAGAGCCCTTTCCGCAGGGCAGCCAGTTTGCGCTGAGGAAGTAACTGCTCCAGTGAATCCATGTCACTGGAGAACTGACTGCGAAACTTAACCTCGATGGCAACGAGGGAACCTCCCTTCGTCGCCAGGATATCAATTTCAGTCCCGATCCACCGGAAGTTTCGCGCGACGATCAGCCAGCCTTGAGAGTGCAGTATCCGGACTACGTGATCTTCAGCCCGGGACGCCAGGAATTTGCGGAGCGCACATCGATTTGACTGGCTCGAAGCCCCGGCGATGCCACTCCGTGACGCCGTGGTTCTTGAGGTTTTCAATGTGTTCACGGGTGCCATAACCGACGTGTTTCTCAAATCCGTATAGAGGGAAGTCCCGGGCGATTTGCTGCATGAAACGGTCACGCGATTCTTTCGCAACAATCGACGCCGCGGCGATGGCAAAACACCAGTGATCGCCTTTGACGATGGCCTGTTGCGAAACGTCTACCTTGGCTGGATCGGGTATCTTCTGATTCCCGTCCACCAGAATCAGGTCGAACGGCACTTCGATCCGGGACAGTGCCCTGCGCATTGCTATAAATGTCGCGCCAAGTATTCCCGACTCGTCAATTTCAGCGACACTGGCGCTTGAGGTCGCAACTGAACGCGCGATGCTTTCGATTGCCGGCAAAACGCTCGCGCGTTGACGTGCGCTTAATGATTTCGAATCGCGAATCAGATGCAGGGTTTTGTCAGGTAGCGCAAATAGTTTGTCGTAATCAAGTACAACAGCTGCAGTAACCACAGGACCCGCAATGCAACCGCGACCAACCTCGTCGATGCCGACCGGATATTGTCCGCGGGCCAGTGCGGCCCGCTCGAGGTCTCCGCGTTCCATGCGTATCCAGTAACTTCAAAGAGGGAAAGGAATCAAAGGACTTTCTTGATCATGTCAACCAATTTGCCTTTTGGAACAGCCCCAACGATCGAGTCGACCATCTGGCCATTCTTGAAGAGAGCCATGAAGGGGATGGAGCGGACGCCAAACTGCGCCGGAACGTGCGCATTTTCATCCACGTTCATTTTAGCAATGGTGACTTTGCCTTTGTATTCTTCCGCGAGCGAGTCCAGGACCGGTGAAATGGCGACACAGGGTCCACACCACGGCGCCCAGAAGTCCACCAAGACCGGTTGGCTGGCGTTGATCACGGATGCTTCAAAATTAGTGTCGTTGATATCGATGGTGTGCTGTCCCATGTCATGAACTCCCGAAAAATCAAGTTGGGCCAGTGGCAGTTTTGATTCCGGACCAGCCCCTGGTCTGGTGGATCGTGACTTGACCAGATTTCTTTGTCAATCCGGTTGACTGCGGGGGGCAAATTTTTATATCAACCCGCTCGGCGATTCCCGGCATGCAGGAGTGCATGCTTCCATGTATTACCCGTTATTTTCTGCCCAAGTCGGCGGCGTAACTTCGCTGCCTGTTGAAATTGCTACCGTCTTCGAATCCAGTGACCGACATTTGAGGTTTCTCGCGCGAAACCTTTTTCAATTGGCATTACGCCCCGAAACGAGCCGCCCCTTGGTCTTGCGAGTTTCCTCCGTCCCGGGTGGAGGATCCTTGGAAGTCGCGCGGCACTTCGCCCTTGCGGCCGCGGCAAGCCTTTCGTCCCGACTTTTATCGCTGAACTCTAAAATCCCGGTTTGCTCCGCAGACCGACCCCGTGGTTGTGTTTTCCTTGGACACTATTCAGAACTCAGTATGGGTGATGCTTTGCCTCCCGGTGGGGTTTGCGTGGCATTCGAAGAGACGAGGAACGTTGTACGATGTGATGATTCACGCGACCACCTGGTCTTGAGGATACCCCCGATCTCCTCTCGACCGGAGGACGCGGAAAAAGCCGCTTTGACTCTCGGAAAGTGGCTTTTGCCCCCGGGTGTCGAATTTTCACGGGACGCCATCGATCTCATGCGTGATTACTGCTGGCCTGGCGATCTGGCGCATATGCGAATCGTTGTGGGATT
>CAWUNT010000011.1:0-15758 GCA_963923405.1 uncultured bacterium
GCCTGATCTGCTCAAGTCGACGAGCAAAGGAAAAATCTACATCACGCCGAACGCTTGACGGTTTCTGGCTGGTTTTTCCCGATGACCTGGGTGATGCGTACACCTGTCTTGCCGTTCACTTCCACTGCCTCGCCATAGGCGAAGAGCTTGTCATTGACGTAAATCTTGAGGGGATCTTTCCCGCCTTCCTGCAACGCGACCATCTGGCCGGGTTGCAGTTTCAAAATGTCTGCGATAGGCATCCGCGCCTGGCCGATCTCGACCGTTATCTTGACACGAACATCCATGAGCGATTCCGCGATGTCGCGATTCGCCACAGGAGCATTGCCGTTGTCCTTCTTGATGACGCTCAAAAAAAACCCCCGGTTACCGGATAGTTCGGCAATCGGGGGAAATTCTTTAGGAGAGGATTCTTCGGGCTACGCCCTCAGAATGACGGGGGACCTCAGATTGACGGGGGCCCTCAGAATGACGGGGCCTCATACGACCTCGACAATCACCGCGCTGGCCTCGCCGCCACCAATGCACAGGGTCGCGAGACCACGGCGTTTTCCGGCCGCGCGCAAGGCGTGGATCAGGGTCACGAGAACCCGGGTTCCGCTGGCACCGATCGGGTGACCGATGGCCACCGCGCCGCCGTGGACGTTCACCTTGTCGTGCGGGATCTCGAGGTCGCGCATGGCAGCCATCGGGACCACAGAGAATGCCTCGTTGATCTCGAACAAGTCGATGTCGCTGGCGGAGAGTTTCGCCTTGTGCAGTACCTTGCGGATACACTCAACCGGCGCCGTGGTAAACCACGACGGGTCCTGGGCATGCGACGCTTGCGCGACGATACGCACCAGGGGCTTCACGCCGAGTTCCTTTGCCTTTTCCTCACTGCATGCGACGACGAGAGCCGCGCCGTCGTTGATCGACGAAGCATTGCCAGCCGTGATGGTGCCTGACTTGTCGAATGCCGGGCGCAGCTCTGGCAACTTCGCCAGGTCGACCGAGAAAGGTTCCTCGTCCTTGTCGATCATCACGGGGCCCTTTCTGCCGGGGACTTCCACCGCGACGACCTCGTGCTTGAAGTGTCCGCTTTCCCATGCGTTGCGGGCGCGCGCGTAACTTTCCTGGGCGAACTTGTCCTGCTCCTCGCGAGAGAACTTGTACTCCTTCGCGCACAACTCCCCGCAGTTCCCCATCGCGACGTTGCCGTATGGATCCCAGAGGCCATCCCACTGCATGTGGTCTTTTGCCTCGACGGCGCCAAACTTGTACCCGGCACGAGAATTCATCAGCATGTGCGGAGCCAGGGTCATGTTTTCCTGACCACCGGCAAAAACAACTTTCGCGTCACCGAGACGAATGGCCTGGTCCGCCATCATCACCGACTTCAGGCCGCTGCCGCAGACACGGTTGATCGTCGTCGCGCAAACGGATTTCGGCAGGCCACCGTAAATGGCGGCCTGGCGCGCCGGCGCCTGGCCAACACCAGCCGTCAGGACGTTGCCCATGATGATCTCGTCAACTTTCGACGGATCGATTTTCGTTTTGGCCAGCGCGTCCTTGACCAGAACCGCGCCAAGGCGCGAAGCCGGGAGCGTGGAGAATGCGCCACTGAGTTTGCCAACTGGAGTGCGGCCTGCGTAAACAATAACGGTTTGAGCCATGAAAGAACCTCCGACAAGTACCCCAACCGACGGGATCGCTCAAAAAAATTACCCGGACAACCAGGGAGAAGTTAGCCGAAAGTTTCGCCCATGGCACCACGATTGCTAACCCGGTTCACTGAAAACCATCAACGCCGGGGAACCCGGGGGAGGCACAGATGAACCTGAAGGAACTGAAAAACAAGAGCCTTGAGATCGGCAGCAATGTCCAGCACAGGGTCGCCGAGCAATGGCAAGCAGACAAGGCAGAGCGCCGTGCCGGCGTCAACGTCGGTCGCCCCGAGCGCATTATCAGCGGCGTCCTTGGTTCCGCGCTTTTGCTGCTCGGAATGAGGCGTCCGGGCATCACCAACCGGCTCGTCAGCCTGGCAGGCGCGGACCTGATCATTCGCGGTGCATCTGGATGCTGTAACGTCTATAAAGCACTGAACTTTTCAACTGTTTCGGAATCGGAGAAAGCCGCCCGCCGGATCCCCGGTGAAGCCCGTTTTGGTCGCAGGACCGCAGCCTGATTGTCCCTTGACTTTTGAGCCCCCTCGCCATAATCCAACCGCTTGCGATGTTGCGCCCGCGACACCGCAAGTGGCCTGGCGAGGTAGCTCAGATGGTTAGAGCGGTGGATTCATAACCCACAGGTCGGGAGTTCGATTCTCCCCTTCGCCACCAGCCTTTTTTCTGTCACTATCCCCTGATGATTCCCGCAAAACATATGTCCGCCCGTGCATCCAGCGCGTCTTTTTTCCGTGTCCTGGCGTTTTGCTCCGTCCTGTTCTTCTGCCACCGCCTCGCTTCCTTTGCCATCATGGCACGAGAATTCCCGGGCCTTGAGGGTACGCATTCCATTCAAAGTTTCCTGGTCGGGGCCGCCAGCGATTTCTGGACATCCACCCTGCTCGCGCTGGTGGCCCTCGCTTTTTGCACGATCCTTTCCCGGACATCGTCCCTTCGCGGGTTCGCCGACAAGATGATTTCCTTTTCCATGGGTATGCTGGCGATCTTGATCGTAGCCCACCAGGGATACGTCGAGTTTTACCGCACCCCTGTAATGGCCTTTCATTTGCGTTACCTTTTGGATCCCGAATTCCTCGCTGCCAGCAAGACCACGGCCTGGTCACCTCTCGCGGCATTGAACGTGGCAGGCGCTGCCCTTGCGTGGTGGATCAGTTCGCGCCCACTGCCACAGGTGATGAACCGGCGCCCCGGACAGGCTGCCATCGCGGTCATTCTGGTCGCGGTCGTCACGCACGCGCTCCAGATCCGATACAGGGTTCAGTGGTTCGTGCCAGGACCGCTGCAATTCAACGCGCTGGAAAAGATCGCCATCGATATTGAAAAACAGGCACTGATTCCACCGCCAACGGAAGGCGAACGGCTGCGATTCCAGCAGCTGCAATCGGGTATCGCGGCAAACATGGAATTCCGTGACCGTCTCCGCGACGCGTTTCAGGAGCGCATCCGGGCAGGCAGGAGGCCTGTGATCGCTGTCATGGCGCTTGAGACCTTCCGTCCGTCCGAAACCGGGGCCTACCGCGTGGCAGGCAGTCCCGCAGAACAGGCAACGCCAGAACTCACGCCGGAATTTGACCGGCTCGCCAGGGATGGAATCCTGTTCCGTGAGGCTTGGAGCAGCGGCACCATCACTTGCGCTGGCCAGGAGGCCTTGTGGTGTGGCCAGCCTTCCGGCATGCTGACCTCGCTGATGCGGTTTCGCACGCAAGTTCCTGTTTCTTGCGTTCCTGATGAAGTTCCCGCAAGCGGTGGTTTCCCCATCTGGATCCACAACGGCCAACCCAGGTTCGACAATCAGGTCAGCTTCTGGAAACGCCACGGCGTCACCCGCGCGATTTCCGCGGGAGATTTTCCCGACGAGACCCCAAGGGGCAGCTGGGGGCTCAGCGACCTCGCCCTGGCTGAACGGGCCGCGCGCGAGATCGCGCAAGCGCGCCTCGATACGGGCCACGCGTTCATCGTCCCGTTCATCCTGACCGTGACCAACCACATCCCATGGGATCTTCCTGCAGACGCCCCCGCGCACATCGCGAATTTGACCGCGCCGGACAACCAGAACCAGAAAATGTGGCGCACCACGGCCTACACGGACGCGGCCATCGGCAAGTTTGTCGCGGCCTCCAAGCAACTTGGTTACTGGGATGACATGATCCTGATCCTCGCGGCCGACCACGGAAACCTCGAACCGGGCAAGCACCGGACTTCCGGTCGTGGCACCATGACCGACGACTCTCCGGCCCGTCGCCAATCGCACATCACGCTATTGCTGTCCGGCGGATTGACCGGCACTGTCCCACGGAATTTCCGCGAAATTGTTGATCCCGTCGGGCAAACGGGAGTTGCTCAACTGATCCGCTGGATCACGGCCAGGGAGTCCACGCGACTCACCGCGCCGGACATCCTCGCGTGGCCGCGGAACTGGCCTGTGTTCAGCGACCAGAATGAAAAGATTGTTGTCGCCTCACCTGACAAACTTGGTGTGGAGAATGAGATGACGATACCGCGGACAGACCTTGACGCCGACCTCAGCGCCGGAGTTACAGGTCAGGATTCGCGAAGAGACGCCGGAATCGTGTTCAAGGTCATGACGGATCCAGTTGGCTTCATGCCGCTGGCCGGGGCGAATCATGCCCCTTTGGCGAACAAACCCGGATCACGGACTGCCGATTGAGATGACTGAAAGGCCGCGAGGCGCATCTTGAGACGCCCCGTCAAACGACCCTGGCTCTCGAGTTCAGAGAGCTTTGTACCCATCTTTGCCTGCAGTGACGCCGCCGCCTGCTGGCAGGGAATCATCCATCCACGGATCACCTTGCGCGCCTCGCCCCCCGATACCAGTTCAGACTCGTACTTGGCGATCATTGATTCAAGGTTCACCCAGGCCATGCGCTGCAACTGGAAACACTCATCGAACCTGTCGATATTGTCTTGCTCAAGGGCATCGACGGCAGAAGCGCAACGCGCGCAAAACAACGCTACCACTTTCTGGATCGCGGTGTTTGCCAGCTCAATCTTGTGATTTCTCGTCTGCGGCATTGAATCAAGCCTCCAGTTTCGCGGTCATGGCCTGTTGCTGTGATTGCATCATTTGCATTTTGGAGTTCAAGTCGGAGAAAGTTTTCTGCAAGCGCTGCTGCTTCTGATCCATCATCTGCTGCTGGCGCTCGATCTCCTTGTCCTGCCGGCGAATCTGGTCATCCAGTGTCTTCTGGCGCAGGGAAACAACCCCACTCTGTCGGTCCTGCAAGGACTTGACCGCGTCACCAAGTTTCTCAGCCAGTCCGGGCCCTTCGGCAGAGGTCGCGAAAATTTTCATGACGCCGTCATAATTCGAGCTCAGCGCTTTCTTGAGCTTGTCCTCGTTGACCTCGAGCTTTCCTGTCTTGGCATTGGTGGTCACACCCGCATCCGCGAGAGTCATCGCACGCGCGGCGGCAGAGGCGCCCGCCACCACCTGGCCCCCAGCCTGACTGACACTTGACTGCAAGGTACGCATCGCCTGACGCATCGAAGAGGCGCTACCCATCGAGAGGCGCTCGCCTTCCTTGGGCGTCATCTGGTCGGACATCGCCGAGAAGACCTTGTTGTATTTCTCGACAAAGTCCTTGACGCCGGACGCCGTGTTTTCGACATCCTGCGAGATATTCAAACTGACATTGGTGCCTGGCATCGCCTTTTTCGCGGTCAGCTTCACCCCATCGATCAAATCAGAGAAACTGTTGTCGGCCCGGGCCACATCAACATCTTCGAACTTCATCGCGAGGTTCTTCGCTTTTCCGAGTTCCTTGAAATCGAGAAAGGTCGAATCCGGGTCGATCTTGATCCTTGCCGCCTCTCCCGTCTTCGCGCTGCGGACCAGCAACTTGAACGGCTCGTCTCCGATCCCGGTGTTGATGATGGATGCCTGGACATCTCCGGCGCTGGCGTTGATCTTGTCGGCCACATCCTTCAGGGTCGAACCGGGTTCCAGCGTGATATCAAGGTCGGGCAATCCCCCACCCCTTTCAATCGCCATGAATCCAAATCCGACCGATGAATCAGCAATGTCGGAGAATCCTTGCTCGAGATACTTTGCCGCGCCAGCGAGTTCCTTCACTTCAAGATTGAACTGACCCGGCTTGAGGTTTTTCGCCGAATCAAGCAGTTCGGCCCCGATCACGTCCGGATGCGATGACTCGATCTTCAGTCGCTGGAATTTTTCCGGAACGCTCAGGTTGCCAAGCTGGCTTGCGAGTTCACCGAGCGCCGAAGTGATGTTCGAATAGCCGTTCTTTTCCTTGACGAGATTGTCGCGCTTTCCGGCAAGAGCCCCGGCCGCGGCCTTCTCGCCCGCCATGATCTTGTCTACGATCCCGAGATCGATGCCACCCGCTGCGTTGGCAACGCTTTGTTGCGCGCCCGCGATGGCACTCATCGGCGATCCTTGTCCCTGGATCTTCATGACACCTCTCCCTGGTCAAAAGGACCAGAACACCACGTGGTGTTTCGGAGGCGTCATGCCAGGGTTTAGTGAGAATCTTCCCGCAGCGGATTGACCAGAAAGCACGAACCGGCGGATTCCCCAATCGGTCCGGGAACTTGAGGCGTCACTGAAATATTTTCAAGGAACCGCAAAAACAGCCTGATTGTCGAAGGAAATGAGCAGTTTGAAGGACTGGTTCAATCCGGCGAAACCGATTTTGAGCGAACCAGGGTTTTCCGGAACCGCGACATGGGTGATCCCCAGCCCTTTCATCGCGTCCAGGTTTTCCACGGGTTTCTCCAGCATGATATCGATCCTGGACTGCAGGGGCTGGATTGGCAATCCGTGCGTCCACAACCATCCTCCGTACGCCTGGACGTTGCTCCTTCCAGTCAGGGCAAAGGACCAATAACGGTGATCCACCGTGGCCGGTGAAAGGATCAACGCGTCACGAGGGAGTTTTTCGCGCGCCCAGGCGGCGATCGCCTGGTCTGAAGCGGTCCAGATCACGTGTGGATTGGCTCGCTCAAAAATCCGCTGTCCGAGCAATGTGATTCCATCAAAACAGAGGATCAGGATGGCGAAGATGCCGATCGCCTTCAGCCGCAAACGGGAAACGAACCGCACCAGGGGTAATGACATAAGCAACATGGACCAGAAGAGGAGCTTGTTGTTGTCCCAGCTCCATGGCTGCAGCTTCACGACGTTCATCAAGACGAAAATTATCAATCCGGCGAGAAAACATGGGTCGCGCCGGAAATCGGGCGCAAGCAAGGCCGCCATCATCACAAGAGGCAGGAAAACGCTCCAGTTCACGAGCCAGAAGAGAGGCCACGACTGGTTGGCGTCATGCATCATCCAGCCAGGTGACCAGTCGATACCTGATACTTTGCCACTGATGGCTGGCATCGTGAGCGCGACGACAAATATCGAAAGGACCAACCCTGGCCCGGCCAACCGGATCCAGTGACGCATGACTTGAACGGCAACTGATGGGGACGCCCACATGTCCTTCACGATCATCACGGTCAGGACACACATCACTGCCAGCCAGGAATGCACATGAGCCACCGCGAGCAAGGGCATCAACAGCGCGAGGATCAAGGTCGTCTGACGCAGACCTGTCGACGGGTCCCGGCGCCCGGACTTGAGAAGGACGAGCAAAGCCAGGCTCCCCAGCGCGATTCCGGCAAGGAAAGTCCTTTGCGGCAGGATCAGCGTAAAAAGGGGAGTCAGCCACACCTGGGACAGAAGGCCGTTTTTGATCGGTTGATGGAGTTCCTCAAGCAGGGCCGGGAGGCTCATCGCGGCGGGAACGTTCCCGACGATGCCGGATTTTTCGATGGACCATGCGGCAAGGGCCGCGACGCCCCGGGTCCCTCCGGCGAGTAGCAGCGCCAGAGGCAAAAACCCGGCGAGCCAGGGCTTGGCCCCCGCATTGCGGTAAAGCATGTTCAACCCGTAACCGAGCAATACCGCGAACAGGAGGCAAGGCAGCAGCATCGCGGCCTGAATCCCGAAACCCGCGCGCAACAACATCCCGGACATGAAGTTGATCAAGGGAGGGTAGGAGAAGGCCTCATCGAACCTGAGGATCCGCGGATCCAGCCAGTTGGCGGGGGACTGCTCCGCGAACCACCACGCGTGGGCCATATGCAGCGACCAATCCCCCCAGACGGCCGGGAAAATGGTCGCGATGGAACCGTCAGGAATCAGAAAAAGCGCGCGGGAAACGCACCAGGTCAACACAAGCAGGACGATGGTATGCGGAAAAAACCGCATCGGCTGAAACCACATCCAACCGGCCCCGGGTCAGTGAAAGACGAACACGTTGAGGTCTTCGCCTTCCAGTTCCGACTTCAATCGCAGCGCTGTGTTCAGGACTCCGTTGAAGCTGTGCCTGCCCACCAGCAAATGAATTGCCGTGATGTTGGGCATGGTAGAAATCAACTCACGCAGGACCTTGGCGAGAATGTCATGAGCCTCCTGGGCGACCAGGACCTCCGGCGCGAGGTAGAAACCCGCGACGGTCGGGGACCACGCGCGCACAGTCGATACCAGGGACGCGATCCATGAACTGGTTTCACGGAAGTCCTGCCCCGGCCTCGGCATGAGAAAGATGTACCTGGGCGGCTGGGTGAGCGTGTCCGTGAGCATCACGGAGTCGTTGTCCGAAATGCCCCTGACGGCCGCCTCGCTGAAAAGATCTTCCATGGCGATATGGTTCAACAAGGAAGGCGGCTGGATTTCGCCCTGACTAGCGATGCCGATCCAGAAAGGACACTGCTTGACCGTCGCGCCTGTCGAGATGTGAAAACTGACCATCCGGCGGTCGGGGATTCCAAGAGTCGGATCGCCCCCGGGATTGATGGCCCGGGCGTCGGATGCCTTGATGTTGATATGGACATTCTCTGCTTTGTGGTCGGGATCCCGGGATCCGGCGACTACAATCGCGGGGTCGGAATGAAGGCTGGCCGGGTGACCGGCGTGGGAATCGGATTCAGTGTCTCTTGGATTGTCCGCCGAGGGGTTCACGTTCATTTCCGTCTCCCGCCGATTCCAGGCCTTTGCCCGCTTTGATGATCCCGTCGAGAACACCGTTGACGAACGCCCCGGACTGCTCGTTGCCGTAGCGTTTCGCCAGCTCGACTGCCTCGTTCAATACTACCTTAACCGGGGTATCAAATGCTTGCAATTCAGCCAGTGCCATCCTCAAGACCGCCCGGTCCGTCACCGCGAGGCGGGTGAGCTTCCAGTTTTTGGTAAAAGTCTCAATGACCGGGTCATTATCGTTGCGTTTATCGAGGGTTGCGCGGACCAGGCCACGCAGTGCCTTGAGGACATCCGCGGGAACATTGAAGTTCGCGACAAACGTATCGAAGTGCGACGGGCTGAAATAAAAGAGCTTTTCCGACTCGCACTGGTAGAGAAACTGGAGCGCGAAATCCCGGGCGATGCTGTTGCGATTGTCGCTCATTTGGATACGCCTGCTTTCGCGCCGCCGACAGTATCCAGCACCTTGATCATCTCCAGGGCAGCCTGAGCGGCATCCCGGCCTTTGTTACCGCCCTTGATTCCGCTGCGGGCCAGGGCCTGCTCAATCGTGTCCGTCGTCAAGACGCCAAAAATCACCGGCAATCCCGTCTCCAGCGCAACACTCATGCAGCCGCTGGCCGCTTGACCCGCGACAAAATCAAAATGAGGCGTCTCACCACGGATGACCGCCCCGAGGCAGATGACCGCAGCGTATTTTCCGCTACGCGCTGCTTTCGCGGCGACCAACGGGATCTCAAAACTGCCCGGAACCCATGCGACCTGGACATCCGCGTCATGAACACCACTGTCGCGCAAGCAGTCCGTGGCCCCAACAAGAAGCGAGCGCGTGATCATGTCGTTGAAGCGCGCGACGACGATGAGGATTTTCTTTTGATTCAAGTTCACGTTTTACGCCCTCATCCTGATTCTCAGTGTCCAATTACAACCGAGTCGACAATCTCCAGACCGAAACCCGCCAGTCCCTTCAGTGAACGTGGCGTTGAAACATGGATCCGCATGCGACGCACGCCCAGTTGGCGCAAGATCTGGGCGCCGATTCCGTAAAGCCTCGGGTCCATCGCGCGCCACTTGTTGCCCCCCTGGGTCTGGCCAGCCGCGCCGTTGGCAGCGCCAGAGTCCACGTGGGGTCGCATGTCCTCCGTGTCATCCGCGAAAGCCTGCGACCCGCCCGGGTGAGACAGATACAGCACGACACAATGCCCGGAAGACTTGAGCAGGTTCAACCCGTAGTCGACCAGCTTGCGTCCGGTCTGACGGCTGCTGAACACATCAATCAACGGCCGCTGACGGTGAACGCGGACCTCGACCACCTGATCGGCATGAAACGCGTCACCCTTGACCAGGGCAAAGTGCTGCGCGCCATCAACCACATTGCGAAAACAACGCGCCTCGAAGATCCCTGCTGGCGTTTCGACCTGGGAGCGGGCAACCTCCTCGACCAGCGAATCGCGCAAAAGACGGAACTCAATCAAATCCGCGATCGAGACTACCGGCATATTGTGACGACGCGAGAAGACCTCAAGGTCTGGCATGCGCGCCATCGTTCCGTCGTCTTTCATGATCTCGCAAATGACCGCGGCCGGCTTCAGCCCCGCGAGCCGTACGAGATCCACCGATCCCTCGGTGTGGCCTGAACGTTCAAGGACCCCACCCGACTTGGCCTTGAGGGGGAACACATGCCCCGGAACCACGATGTCATCGGGCGTGGATTTCTCATCGATGGCAACCCGGATTGTCTCCGCGCGGTCCGCGGCGCTGATACCCGTCGACACACCATGACGAGCCTCGATTGAAACCGTGAAAGCCGTGGACTTCGAACTGACCTGCTTGCCCCTGTCCGTCATCATCGGCAACTTCAATCGATCAATCACGGCCGGCGCGACCGCGAGGCAGACCAGTCCACGAGCCTCGCGGACCATGAAATTGATCTTGTCGGCCGAAACGTGTTCGGCCGCGAAAACGAGGTCACCCTCGTTCTCGCGGTCTTCGTCGTCGACCATGATCACCATCTGCCCGGCACGGATCGCGTCGATCGCGTGCAGAACGCGGGATATGGCTTTTTCCTGGCTGTCGCTCGTCATGACCGTCGTACCTGTAATCAAGGAGCCTTCTACAAGGCATCCCGATTACTCGTAAAGGAAGAACTTCTCCCCGAGGATCAGGGCCGACGGAAATGCCCGCCAAACCGGGGTGTGACCACCGACGTCTTCCGTATCCCTGCGAGTTCTTTCGGCAATTTCCCGGATCGTCGCGTCCCGGTCATTGGCGCTGGCTTCGTTGATTACCCCACGGAGGGACCAGGTGAAGGCCCCGCCCCGGGAACGACCCAGGTCAGCCGAGGTTTCATTCTTGGTCGACGAGGCCAAAACAAAGGCCTGGTTGTATAGGGTTCCCTGATACCGGGCGAATTCCTCCATGACATCCTCGACACTGGCCATGGCGCCGGCCATCGGGACGCACTTGCTGCGAACCGTTTCGCCATCGTCGGGCACGCCACCCTGACCCGATGGAATGATCGGCGTGCGACCGTCAACGAACGACCCGCTGTAGCACGAATCAATCATGACGACGAGGCGCTCAAGCGGACGGTTGTTGCGGGCTGCCATGATCGCGTCCGCGACCTCGGAGAACGTGAACGAGCGATCTTCAGCGAGAAGGATTCCAGTGTTGCCATGCCCGGAGAAATACCAGAACAACGAGTCCGCGTTCGAAGCCGCGCTCGCGCTCGCCTCAAAAATCTCCTCCGTATTCGCCGTATCGTCTTTCACGACCTCGTCAAAACCGAGATCGATTTGCGTGCTCTTGAACACGCGATCGAGTTCGACGATGTCCGTGGGAACACCCGGCAGGCCGTTCGGAGAACCCATCAGCACCGCGACATTGCGACCACCGGCGCTGTGCGCGAGACCCTTGAGGGACGTTCCCATGTGATTCGACGAACCACCGCAACCAGCCACGCTGCCAGTCACGAAAAGAGCCACCATGTAAAACCGGCGACGAACACCATCATGCCAAAACATGCGTCCTCCCGTTGTCTTGCGACACGCGAAAAAATGACCGCGAAAAATCACCGCAATTTAAAGCGTGACACGGGAATCAAGGTGTTTTCGAGGGGCAGGAATTGCCTCGCTCAGGACTGGTACTCACTTTGCCGGGCGGCAAATTTCGCGATCATGTCGAGCTCGATATTTACATAATCGCCGGATTTTCGCTGGGAGAGGTTGGTAATCCGGAGGGTTGCCGGAATGATCATCATCTCGACTTCGGTGCCGTTCGCGTCGTCCTTCACGGAATTGACCGTCAAACTGACTCCGTCAACGCAGATCGATCCTTTGGAGATGACAAACCGGGCCATGGGCTTTTCCAAATGGACGCGGAACAACCATCCCGTGGCGGCCGGTTCCATGGCGAGCACACGACCAGTGCCATCCACATGACCTGATACGAGATGCCCGCCCAGGCGATCGCCGACCCGGAGGGCACGCTCAAGATTGACGGTGGCGCCTTGGGCCCCGTGACGGCCGAATGAGGTGCACGCGATGGTTTCGCTGCTGACATCGAAGGCATAGCGCGAGTTTTTGCGTTCCACGACGGTGAGGCAACAACCGTTGACAGCGATACTGTCCCCGTCTGCCGCCTCGAATCCCGCGCCAACGTCGATCCAGAAACGGGCCGGCGCGGAACCGCTCGCCTGGACGACTTCGATCAAAGTGCCGGTACGCTCAATCAAGCCCGTGAACATCTCAACTCAGGCCCTTCAATTCAGCGAGGAACTCATCAGGATCCTTGAAATCCTTGTAGACCGACGCGAACCGGACATAAGCAACCTTGTCCAGCCCATGAAGTGATTCCATGATCATGTCTCCCAGTTTCTGGCTGGGCACCGTCCGTTCACCGTGTTCCTGGATGGCGCGCTCGATACGGTCCAGCATCTCCTCGATCTGTTCCATTGATATCGGACGCTTGCTGCAAGCAACTTGCAAGGACCTCAGGGCTTTTTGCCTGTGATAAGCCTCAACACGGCCATCTTTCTTCACGACCTGGAAGCTGAACTCCTCTTCCTTCTCGTAAGTCGTGAACCGGTAGTTGCACTGGACGCACGAGCGGCGGCGCCGGACACTGCGACCCTCGTGGGACAGGCGACTTTCCAGCACCTTCGTATCTTCAAAACCGCACTGCGGACATTTCACAATTCAGCTCCAGATCTTGTAGAGCGGATAACGGCCAGCGAGGCCGGTCACTTCACGACGCAACACCGCCAGCTTCTCTTCGTTCTTCACATGCTCAAACGCGGTCCGGGTGAATCGCGCGATCAGCTCCATCTCATCGACACCCATGCCGCGTGTCGTCACCGCGGGCGTTCCCATGCGGATTCCGCTGGTGACAAAGGGAGAGCGCTTCTCATTCGGGACCGTGTTCTTGTTGACCGTGATGGCAGCCTTGCCAAGGGCTTCCTCGAGCTGCTTGCCACTGACCGAAACCGGTGACAGGTCGATCAGCAAAAGATGGTTGTCCGTGCCACCGGAGACAATCTTGAAATCAAGATCCATCAGGGCCTTTGCCAGGGCAGAGGCATTTGCGACGACCTGCTGCTGGTAGGACTTGAATTCAGGCTTCAACGCCTCGCGGAAACATACCGCCTTGGCCGCGATGATGTGCTCAAGAGGCCCACCCTGAATCCCCGGGAACATCGCCTTGTTGAGTTTCACGGCGAGTTCGTCGTCATTGGTCAGGATCAACCCGCCGCGGGGGCCGCGCAATGTTTTATGCGTCGTGGTCGTCACTACATGCGCATGTGGAACGGGACTTGGATGAACGCCAGCGGCGACCAGACCCGCGATGTGCGCCATGTCGACCATCAGGTACGCGCCAACTTCGTCGGCGATCGCGCGGAACTTCGCGAAGTCGATCGTGCGCGAATAAGCGCTGGCACCGGCGAGGATCATCCGGGGACGGACTTCAAGGGCCTTGGCACGCACCGTGTCAAAGTTGATCGTTTCCGTCGCGGGGTCCACGCCGTAAAAGTGTGACTCGTAAAGGATCCCGGAAAAGTTGACTTTCGAACCGTGGGTCAAGTGTCCGCCGTGAGCGAGGTCCAGACCGAGGATCTTGTCCCCTGGATTCAGAAGTGCCAGGTACACGGCCGCATTGGCCTGCGCGCCGGAGTGTGGCTGAACGTTGGCATGCCGCGCGCCGAAAAGTTCGCACGCCCGGCTGATCGCCAGGGATTCAAGCTGGTCGACGACTTCGCAGCCGCCGTAGTAACGCTTGCCCGGCAAACCTTCGGCGTACTTGTTGGTGAAGGGATTTGCCGCGGCGGATAAAACCGCCGGTGACGCGAAATTCTCTGACGCAATGAGTTCCAGGCCGTGACGCTGGCGCTCCAGTTCCTCCTGGATCAACGTGAAGACTTCGGGATCGCCATGATCAAGGATCGCCCAGGGTGATTCACGGTGCATCATCGGATTCTCCGTTTATTCGTCAACGCGAAGCTTGAAATTCTTCTTCTCGAGCTCACGGATCTTGTCGCGGCGCATCTTGTGACGTCCACCCTCAAACCCGGATTCCAACCACAATTTCAGGAGATCGGCAGCGCGATGAACCGTCAGGACGCGGGCCCCGAGGCAAATCATGTTCGCGTCGTTGTGCGCGCGGGACATCCTTGCGCTGAATTCATCCCAAACGACCGCCGCGCGGACTCCGGGGAATTTGTTGGCCACAATCGACATTCCTATACCGCTGCCACAAACCGCGACGCCGGCCTCGAGTTTTCCAGTGGAGATGTCATGCGCCAGCAGCGCGGCATAGTCGGGATAATCGACCGATTGCTCGTTTGACATGGCAACGCCATAGTCGACCACTTCATGACCAAGAGCCTTTACCAGGCCGGCAAGGGCTTCCTTGAGTTCCTTGCCCGCATGGTCTGCCGCCAGTCCCACAATCATGCCGCACCCCTGAGACTCAAATGAAACAAAACGGGGGTCTCATCAACGAACCCATGGCAGGGTTGAAGGTGATCCCCCCGTAAATCCTCGCGCCAAAACGGCAATCAGGCTTCTTCAGTCTTCTTGATGAACGAGATCGCGTCGTTGACCGTGCGGATATTCTCGGCTTCTTCATCCGGGATATCCACGCCAAAGGCTTCTTCCATGGCCATGACGAGCTCGACGATATCGAGGGAATCGGCACCGAGGTCTTCAATGAACTTGGCGTTGGTCGTCACTGCGGACTCTTCAACACCCAGCTGGCTCACCACGATCTGCTTTACTTTTTCCTCAACGGAAGCGGACATTATGCAACTCCTCAAAATGATCTACAGGCGATCTTTCACGCCACTCGGTGCCGGAAATGGAATCAAAATCAGTGGTTTTTGGCAAGACGCTTTCCGTCGGCAGGCGCGGGAAAATGCCGCCGCTCAGAAGAAGACCCGGGACGAGAGCAGGAGGCTCTCGAGGGATCCCTGGACTTTCTGGGTCTCATACGAGTCCGCCACCAGTTGGGCTGTGCCTGAACCCGTCTGGCGGACATAAGTCACCGCAACCTCACGGGATTTCTGGGCAAGAGCCACCCCCCAGGATAACCCGCTGTAGTCGATCGCCGTAGGCTGGTTTGCCTGCCCGGATACCGGGGCCGGATAAAGGCTGGCGTTCGAGAACATCCCACCCCTGAATACCAACCCGCCAATGCCGGCCTCGAACCCGGCCGAATAGTTGTAAGTCGTCTGCAGCCCGCGCCCCTCCTCGGCCTTGCCGGGGGCATGTTTGACCAGATCAACCGCGACGATACCTGTTCCCGGAACCCCCCACGCCAGCCCCAGTTGATAGGTCCTGATGCCCGGCTCGTCCATTTCGTCCGACTTTCCCTCAACCGAGGACAACTGATTCTGGCTCCCAGGCAAACCTGACGCCCCCGGGCTGTCCGCGACAGAATTCGAAACCGTCGTGTTGTTGCTGATTGGAAACGGATACCGGTAACTGAGCCCCGCGCGGAAATTGCCCGCGACCATCAACAGGCCACTGGTACCAAGAAGTCCCTCGTTCCTGTCTCTTATACACATCTCCGAGCCCACGAGACGC
>CAWUNT010000012.1:0-15658 GCA_963923405.1 uncultured bacterium
AGCGTAGCGTCTCGTGGGCTCGGAGATGTGTATAAGAGACAGTATGCGAATCGTTGTGGGATTGGTGGCTCAAAGGGCATTTCGCGGAAACGACCCCATTATTGATGCGAACTCGATTGGCGGTGTTTTGAGGCGCAAGGAGCGTAACTTGGTTGAGCTGTGCAGGGGTGACCAGAGCGGGTGGAGCGTTCCACTTGGAGCCAAGGACCTCCTTCACCTGGCCCATTTCGCAGGGTTCAGCCGGGTGCGCAGAGCTTTAGAGCAGCTCCTGATTGAGGGCGCGGTCGCCTCCGGCAGAGGAAATGTAGCTTCGGCGGCGAAATTCCTGCGTCTGCCGTACACCACCATGGTTAGTCGCCAGAAGGTCTTGAGCGGTGAAACTACGTAATAGCGATGGCTGACAGATCGTAAATCTATTCATTTACCGCGTGCGACTGGGCGGTCTCCTTGCCCGAGGAGTCGTGCTTGTGATCACGACGGAGCTGCTCGGAAAGTTCGTTTAGATCTTCCGCGACGTCGTTGAACAAATCGCCGTTCTTCAAGTTAACTTTGCGACCATACTGGCGGTTGATCAGTGCACGGATTTCCTGACGGAATGCGTTGGCCGCCCCAAGCATGCGGTTCGTCATGATGAACGAGACAACAACCGCGACCATGACCTGGCCTAAAAGCAGGCCGAGGGCTGACATCCTCACACCTTCAAACAAATTGTAGAGACGAGCGATGGTCTCGTCATCAACGTGTCCTACGTCGACAAATGAATTGGAGAGGTTTGTGAGGGAAAAGTTGAACAAAATAGCGATCGCAAGTCCAAACAGGGCGGACCACAAAGCAGACCATGCCGCGATTTTCAGCTGGATTATTGGCCGAAGCAGCAATTTCCCAAATGTTTTCTCATCATTGGAGGCGTGCGAATGAGTGTCTTTAGTCATCTCTTGCTCCTTTGATAAAGGCAGTCGGAAGTGGTTGGTGGAGGTTGAGCGATATTAGATAAGGCACTGTAAATACATGACAATTAAGTCTCCAATCTAACTGAAGATCGCGATGAGGGCCTGAATAAACAGGCCTCAGGTTAAAGTCTCGGCCACGAGCCCCTTGTGAGCGACGCCAGCGTTCAGGATGGACCCGCCCTCAGACGCAAGAGCCGCCTGAACCCGCTCCCGGACCTCTTTTGGCGCAACAATAGCCATGACGCCGCCACCTCCGGCTCCGCAAACGCGAGCCAGTCGGGCACCGGCATTCATGGCCGCGTCAGCCTGTTTTCGTGTTTCCACGGTGTGGATATTTGGCCACAACTGGCAGCGAAGTTGCCATTCCGCGAATGATGCTCTCAGCATGCCCTCGTAATCCCCCGCCCGGACGGCGTCGGCACATTCCCGGGCATGGGCTCCGATGGCAGCCAGCTTTTTCAGCAAGTCCTTGTCACCGTCGAAAACGCGCTTGAATATTTCCCAATTGTTGATCGCAGATTGGCGACTCTTGCCCGAGTAGCAAAGAATAAGTTCATTCTCGAGTCGTCGTCCGACCTGTGCCGGACCCGAATTTCCGGCTGGATCGTGCGTCTCTACGGTAACCTGGCCCGCCGGGAATTCAATGATGTTCAGGCCCCCGCGCAGCGCGCCCCAGTAGTCTTGAATCCCGGTTGGGGCGTGAATCAATTTGGCTTCGATATCGGATGCGGTTTGGACAAGGAGGAACTCGTTCATTGCGGTCCGTTTCCTCTCCACCAGATCCTTGGCACGGAGCAGGGCGCCGCCGAGGGTCACTGCCAGGCAAGACGAGCCGCCGAGTCCCGCTCCCGCAGGCGATTTGGCCTCGGTTCTTATCCGCAGTGGAGGCAGGTCCGGCGACCACCATGCTTTTAAAAAGAGTCCCAGGAGAGGCAGGTCCTTCGTCTGGATGCATTCATCGAACGTTCCCGATACCTCGATTTTTTGATCAATACTCTGCAAGTAAAACCGGCCATTTCTCGAAGGTTCGATATCGACCTGCGCGGGTAGTGTCACAGCGCAGTTCACAGTCGCCTTCTCATCGAGGATCTGGTGGATGGGCCAAAGGTCGATTGTACCCCCGGCAAGATCGATTCGGGTCGGTGCTGTGCTTCTTACGTGGAAGTTTTGTTCTTTTGCAGGATTCGCCATCGAAAGTTTTCCGTCGGGTTGTCTCGTTTCAGGATAGAATAAACCCGCAATATCAAAGAAGGAAGACCATGCGCACCAGAAGGTCGAGAGCCTGTGTCCTGAACCTGGACCCGAAATTCGTCAATTTGCCTAAAATCAAGCTCGAGCAGGAGCTCCGAGCCATGGTGGATGTCGAGTTGGTAGAGGTCAAAAACCTCGAGGATCCAATGTTCCGTCCGTGTGATTTGCTGATTGTTGAAGCCCAGGGTGTTTCAGGCGGAGACTTTCAGGCGTGGCTGAGATCGTTCCAGGCGAGGCTTGTTGCCCAGGCAGACATTTGGGTTCCGTCAATGAT
The DNA here is from genome assembly GCA_963923405.1 of uncultured bacterium. GTDB lineage: Bacteria > Bdellovibrionota_B > Oligoflexia > Oligoflexales > RGVZ01 > RGVZ01. The sequence continues at coordinate 2,476 of CAWUNT010000012.1, forward strand.
CGTCGCAGATATTTCTGTTCAGGAAGCCCGGGAATTGATGGAACACGCTATCAAGTCCAACTGGTATTTCGATGTGGTCCAGCCAGCTCATCTCGAGTCCTTGCCGGTCCGGGTAGCGAATTTGCTACGGATCCACGATCACCTGCACGAACTCAGGCGCTATTCTGAAACGCTGGACCGGTTGCAGGATCGGGTCAACATGTTGGAACACGAGGTCAATGCCTTGCGACTGGATCAATGATCGCGATACATGATATCCAAGAGCGCATCGAAACTTATATTCAGGACCCACCATTGAGTTTCATGGATCTCGACACCGTGCGACCACACGAACTTGTAAGTCAGTACCTGCTGGAACTGAAAGGCAAGGGAACGATGTTGTCGTATTCAGATCACGAGATCATCGAAGCTTGGCTTGTCTCGGCTTCGAGTCTGGATGACTTGCTTGTTGCGCTCACAGATCTGGCGCCCGCTTATTTGGCCCGGGATCCTCAACCGCGCTCGCTAGCAGGTCTCAAGAACCGGGTTCTGAATCGCCTCGCCCAGATGCGGTAGTATCGTTGGCGGTGTGCTCCAGCTCTTCCTGAGTGGCGGCCGCTGGTCCTGCGATCCGATAGCTCTCAGTGGCCCAGCTGGCGGTATCGAAATTCTTGCATCGCTCGCTGCAAAACGGCCGAAACGGATTTGACTCGTCGAATCGACACGAATTCTTGCATTTTGGGCATCGCCAGATTCGGGGTTTTTGGGTCTCTGATTTTTTTCTCATGCACCGTTTCTACTCCTGGTCCGGCAGGGATCGCAAGCGTTCGGGCCATAGCCTGCGCGGTAATTCAGGACAATTTCCCGTCATGAGCAATTTCGCCAGGCAGTAACCAGACTCAAATCCGAGGGTGATGCCTTGCCCCATGAAACCCGCAGCGACGAGAATGCGCCCTTCCCCGAACATCGGGCCAACAATCGGAAGCTCGTCACATGGATGACAATCGAGGCCGGCCGTTGCCTCCAGTGCAGACGCGGCTGGCCGCTTCCATCGGCCAAACGTCTTGACTGCCTGATCAACGATGTATTTTGAGATTCTTTCCTCTGCTTCGGCCTCCTTGGCCTCAAATCCCGCCCATTTCCGCAGTATACGACCGCCACCCAGCAACAGGCGTCCGTCAGGGAGGGTGGCACCCCATTCGTGATTGTGAAAGGCTGACCAGGCAATTCCCGCGTTATTCCAATCGCCTGACCGATTCGTTGGATCCAGAGGGCCAGTGGCGGTCAACCACTGGTCAGCAGATGAAACCAGCGCAGCCTTTAGTGATGGCACGAGATTGCCCGTTGCAAGATGACAGGCGACGATCAGGGCCGCGGCGGAGCGTTTCTTTCCCCCAATGTTCACAACAATGTTTTCTTCCGTGTAACCGTCGACTTCGTCCACAGGTGCCTCAGTGAAAGATATCGAACTGTGGCTTTTTGCTGCCGCAAGCATCCGCTGATGCATCATGCCTGCATCAATCCAGCCTCCCCTCTCCCCGTCATCCTGGATGGCCATGACACGGGATCCAAGGCAGGAGGCCCATGATGACCCCTTAAGTTCGTTCCCTTGGATTAGTCGCCCGTACAGGCCCGCCGCAGTCAACAGCCTGACGGCCTCTGTTGCCTCCTTGAGCTCTTCTGGTGCAACGATAAGACGCAACCTATGACCAGTCACAACGTTGACGCCGTGACTCCTCGCCCAGGTGACCGTGCGGTCAAAAGCCCTGTCGCCAAACTCCCAAAGAACTCGGGCGAAATCGGTTTGATGTGCGATGGCTACCCGAGTGAAGTTGTCTCGTTGGCCACCAGTGATCATGCCTGGAGCCTTGGCGCTCGTTGGTTCGTCAGGTCCGCTCGCGACAAGGATTGAGCCTGCCCCCAACTCTGCGAGGTGCAAAGCAGCGGACAGTCCAGTGATCCCTGCCCCAGCGATGACCACCGGGATTTGATTAGACATTGCTCGCCTCCGGTCAATCTGCGTTAATATTGCCATGGTCATGATCTACGGCAAGGGATCTGCCGCCAAGGGAGTGCCTGTATTTGGGGAAACGTTTGTCAAAAACCGGGTTCGGTGGGCCTGTTCGGCTGAAGTTCGCTGCGTTGCTGATCACGGGCTGGCCATTCACCATGCCTGATGATCCATCCAAAGGTTTGCTTCCTCAATCTAATGACGGCGCTTTCGGTCGCCTCGCTTGCCCCTCCCTGACGCGCCTTAATTTGAAGGAGCGGAAATCAGAGCCTTTGCTCCTGCGAAGCATCGAGATCGAGTCGCCAAAGCAATGGAGATATACCCTCAAATCGGACTTGCACTGGTGGAGCGGTAAACCGGTTACGGGTAAGGATCTTTCGCAATTCGTCAGTGAGAAGCTTTGCGCGGCCGCCAGCACGGCTTTCGGAAGGGATGTCACATGTCCCAAGCATGAAGTGCGTGAGGTTCCAGAGGTAGCCAAAGGGGGACAAGCTCCCTCAGTAAGGGTAACTTGGCAAAATCAACCGTCATTTGGTCCATACGTGTTGAACGAATTTCCGTTTGCGCGCTCGGCTGGGGAATCAGGGTTCGAGTGCGCGGGGCTCTACCGCTACCGTGTCGCGGCGGGCGGCAGTGCTGAGCTTGTTCCTGCACCGGGATATCAGCAGAAGAGACCGGCATTCCAGATCGATCGGGCGGGTGGCGGAAGGCAAACCAGCAAGTCCCACGTGGATTTCAATTTCGGATCTGCCATGCAAACAGGACAAACATGTGCCCGTGAGGCCCTTGTTCCTTCAGTCATTGGTATTCTCTGGAACGACCGGGATGACTCGACGTCCGGCACCACTCCTTTGGCAGCGCCAGTCCGTAAAGCGCTAACCCAGTTGTTGCCCCGCGGAGAACTCCTGCGGGCCGGGGCTTTGGGCCTTGGCGATTTGGTGACGTCGTTTATTCCTCGTCAGCACCCCGGATACAACCAATCATTGCGGATTCGTCCTTACAGTGTCGACGAGGCCTCGTTGGCCTTGGAAAAAGCCGGTTGGCAGCGTCTGAAAGCCGACTCTCCAAGGCTCGACAAGAAGAGCGGCAAGCCGGTTGTCCTCAAGTTCCTGATTCAGGAGCCGGAATCAGCAGGTGTCGATTTGCTCCGGAAAGTCATCAGTGACAGCCTCGCCCTTCTGGGGATTCAGTCTGAATTTACAGCGAACGACACTGGCCCGATCGACGGTGTCATCGGTAATTTTTTCGTGGAATGGCCGGCTTGGAACCTGCTCCGTAGTGACCGTCAGTATCCCATGGCGAGACGCTTCACTCAGTCTGCTTTCTTTCAGCAGCAGGAGATTCAGCAGCTGGTTCGGCATTATTCGCATTCCCTGAGCACGCATTCCCCTGATTTTCTGGCATTGCAGCGTTTTCACGAGAAAGTCTACGAGGCGGAGGTTTTCTCCCCGGTTTTTCAGATGGGCTCCTGCCTTGACCGGTCAGCTCATGCCCCGGCGAAACTGGATTTCACCGACCCGGATTGGCTCAGGCAGCTTGTACTCTGACCTCTGTTGGGCTAGAGAGGGTTGCCCGGGCTTGCATTTCGTCCGGCAGAATTCAGGTGAAATCGTGATAGTTCTAAAAAGCGACCAGGAAATTGATGCGATGAAAGCAAGCTGCCGCCTGGCGGCAGAGTGCCTCGTCATGATCGAACCATATGTGAAGCCGGGAATGACGACGCTTGAGCTCAATGACTTGTGTCACGAGTTCATCGTGCGCCACGGCGCGATCGCAGCACCATTGAATTACAAAGGATTTCCCAAATCCATTTGCACCTCGATCAACGAGGTTGTTTGCCATGGTATTCCGGATTCGCGTCATAAACTAAGGGACGGTGACATCATCAATGTCGATGTGACTACCATCCTTGACGGATACCATGGAGATACTTCCAAGACGTTCCTGGTCGGCCAGGGCCACAAACCAATCGCTTTGAAACTGGTGAAATGCGCTGAGGAGGCGATGCACCGGGGTATTTCAGCCGTCCAGGCAGGAGGCCGTATCGGGGACATTGGCGCTGCGATCATGGAGCATTGCGACCGCGAAGGTTTCAGTGTTGTACGCGAATTCGTCGGCCACGGAATTGGCAAGGGATTTCATGAAGATCCACAAGTCCCGCATTACGGGCTGCGCGGCAAAGGTGAACGCCTCTCTCCCGGCATGACTTTCACCATCGAGCCGATGGTCAATGAAGGTCACTGGAAGACAAAAATTTTGAGCGATGGCTGGACCGCCGTAACGATTGATCGGAAATTGTCAGCTCAGTTCGAACACACGATCGCGATCCGTAGCGATGGAACGGTCGAGATCCTCACGCTTCCGGGTTAGCAAGCAGCTCCATATACAGTTCCAGCTCGTCGGCAAAAATTCGACGGGGATTTTCCATTCTCGACTTCAGTTCCGCCATGCGGGTCTGGAGATCACACTTGAGATTTGACAGTTCTGCCTCCGGCGCGCCCAGGGAAGCAGCAGTCTTTTGCAAGTTCGCCAGCATTTGCTCCAGGTTGGCGAGGCGGATCTCACGAAGCTCATTCAATGCCGCAATAGTGTCGGGATGGAAGTCTTCCGAGAATACCAGTTCTGTCGATTGGGCACCGGGCATCTTAAGCCCTCCTCTCCTTTGTTGCCTAGCAATCGAACGGCCAACAGTCAGGGCCACTGGATTTTGAAAATAGGTAAATAGATACGGACACTTATAATTTTACCGGGCTGCTGGTTTTCATTCTCCTGCGGTCTTGGAGCTGGCGGTTGTCTATCGATTGGCCAGTCGGCGACGGATTAACGCAAGTTGAACTGGTTCTTTACGTCAGCTTAACGCGCCAATGCTAGGCTTGCCTGGATCCCAAAGCTCTGAAATAAAGCACTCAATCAGGGGGCTTCATGTTGTCTCAAAGAATCATCCAGACCATGCCAGCGTTTCGTCGCGCGCCGTCTTTCAAGTCCGCCGTTCTTGGCGGGAAGGTGATTCCTCTGGTCGAATTCTCCCGCGGAGATTTCGTTGTCAAGACGGTACGTTCCAAGCGTGACCTTCGTCAGGTTCAGAGCTTGCGGTATGACGTTTTTCACCGGGAATACAAGCAGAAGAAATTCCCGTTTGGTCTTGACTTGGATCGTTTCGACGCATGGAGCGATCACTTGGTGATCATGGACCAAAAGACCGGTTGTTTCGTCGGGACCTACCGGCTTTTGTTGGAGGACCGTGCGCCATATTTTTATTCCGAGACTGAATTTGACATGAGTCCGCTCAAGGCATTGCCGGGCAGAAAGCTTGAGCTCTCGCGCGCCTGTATTCACAAGGATTACCGGAATGGTGTTGTGATCGGTCTTTTGTGGCGGGGGCTGGTTCAATACGTCCAGGCAAGTGGCGCGGATTACCTGTTTGGAATGAGCAGCTTTAAATCGACGGATCCGTCTGAGATCGTTCGCGCTTACAAGCAACTGCAGGTTGACAACGCGATCGAGGAGACGCTTCCGTGCTTGCCAGTCGGCAAGTTCAAGATCCCTGGTTTTCATGAGCTGCTGGCTGCTCAGCCCCCCGAGGGACCACAGTCCCCTGACATCATCCCCCCATTGCTCAAGTCATACTTGCGCGCGGGAGCGAGAGTCATCGGTGAGCCGGCGCTTGATGAGGATTTCAAGTGTGCGGATTTCCTAACACTTCTTGACATGAAAAATCTTGGCAAGGCTTACGAGAGAAAGTTCAAACTGTGCTGAACAAATTGGTTGGTTACATCCGGTTCGGGTTCCTTTTTTTCTTCATCGGTGTCTTCGTGGTCGGCGCGATCCTGCTCCGCCTCGTGCTTGGTGATTCTGTCCGTTCAAAACGCGCCGCTGCGCGCTGGCTTTCTGTCATGTGCGGATTGGGGCTCAAGATACTCGGAGTCAGGGTGGAGGAAGTTCATTCTGACCCTGCGCTTGTTGCCAGTGCGAAGCGAGGTGAAAGCCACCTGATCGTAGCTAACCACCTGTCCTATCTGGATATCCTGGTCATTGCCTCAATGCAGCCGACTCTTTTTGTGACTTCAATCGAAATCCGCGACTCCGGTTTCCTCGGATTCCTTTGCAAGGCCGGAGGTTGTCATTTCGTGGAACGCCGGAATCGCAACCAGATTCAGCGCGAAGTCGCTGAAATCGCGAGTTCTTTGACGGAGGGGCTGAATGTGGTGGTGTTCCCCGAGGCCACGTCCACCAATGGCGCGCAAGTATTGCCATTCAAGGTTTCACTAATGGATGCCGCCATCATGTCGGGTCGTCCATTATTGCCACTTTGCATCAACTACCGCGAGATCGCGGGTGAGCAGGTCCGGGTCGAAAATCGCGACGAGATCTGCTGGTACGGTGACATGACCTTCCTGGACCACATAATCAATGTGGCCATGCGCGGAGACATCAAAGTAGCTGTTACGCGGCTCAGTATGGTTCATGTAAGACCTGAATCTGACAGGAAAAGTCTTGCGGCTGAGGCCTATCAGCAAATCGCCGGACACTACGTCCCGCTCGTCTGATCGTTTCGCGAAACTTACAGGTATCCGGATTTTCACCGAAAATACCCTCAAGACTGAGGGGATTCGATGGATCTCGTGCACCTTTCCAGAAATGTCCCGGAATTGACAGAAATCGAGCGTATCGCGGGTGACCTCCCTCGTGGCGTCAGGGTGCGCATTCTCGATCGCGTGATCCATCAAGGTGTCGAGCTGCCAATTCATTGCTTCGAAATCGGGCCTGATGATCCCCAGCTGCCAGTGTTCCTGCTCACGGGAGGTGTCCATGGTCTCGAGCGAATCGGGACGCATGTGGTCACTGGCTACATGAAGACTCTTTTTAGCCACATGCAGTGGGATGAAAATCATCACGATTTGTTCAAAAGAGCCCGCCTCATTATCGTTCCGCTGGTGAATCCAGCCGGTATGTTACTGAGGACGCGTTCCAACGGCAGGGGCGTTGACTTGATGCGCAATGCTCCAGTCGAGGCGGTCCATAACGCGTGGGTCCCTTTTGTCGGGGGGCATAATCTGGGCCCCTTCATGGCTTGGTTCCGGGGTGGTGGTGGAGTTGACGGAGGCCAGATGGAACGCGAAGCCCTGGCGTTGGAGCGGTTGGTCCGGGAGAAGATTTTTCCGGCTAAAGCCGCTATTTCATTGGATGTTCACTCTGGATTCGGCACAGTTGACCGCCTGTGGTTCCCATACGCCAAGTCTCGTGACCCGTTCCCCTCGATTGTCGAAATGTACAAGCTCAACTCGCTGCTCGACCGTACCTATCCAAATCATATCTATCAGGTGGAACCCCAGTCTCTGAATTACACAACGCACGGCGATCTCTGGGATTTCTTCTATGACGAGCATCGTGCGCTGAAGCAACGCAACGGAGTCTACCTGCCTTTGGCCCTGGAGCTCGGATCCTGGCTCTGGGTCAAAAAAAATCCGAGACAAATTCTGTCTCTTCTGGGGGCCTTCAATCCGATTATCGGGCACCGCTACAAACGGATCTTAAGGCGCCATCTGGCGTTGCTGGATTTCATGGTCCGGGCGGCCGCGGGGCACCGGGAGTGGAGCCGGGTCGCCCCGGATGAGCGTAAAGAAATCAACGAGAAAGCCCTCGATCGGTGGTACTCCGGTTTTATCCCCGGAATTCCCATCGTCGCTGCGAAATAATTGCCATCATTTCGCTTGACAGATTCATCCATCAGAGTTTAGAACCTCGCGACTTGGGTAAGCCTGCTTAACCGCAAGCCAATGCCGTCGATCAGAGAGAAACTCTGCGAAAACTGGCAGCCACAAAAGCTGCTATCTCCGCAAAAGACCCCTCCCGACCTTGGCGCAACTTACCCGGTATAGTTGTTTAAGATTCGATAAACGAACAACGATTGCAGTAGGTTGCGAGAGAATGCAAAGCCAAAAAATCCGAATCCGTTTGAGAGGCTACGACTACCGTCTGCTGGACCAGGCAGCCGCAGACATCGTCGAGCGCGCTAAGCGCACTGGCGCCCGTGTTGCCGGCCCGATTCCACTGCCGACGGCCATCAACCGTTACACGGTGTTGCGTAGCCCGCACGTCGACAAGAAATCACGCGAACAATTTGAAGTCCGCACGCACAAGCGTGTTCTCGATATCCTCGAGCCCAAGCAACAAACCATCGACGCGCTCATGAAGCTCGACCTCGCATCCGGTGTGGATGTCGAGATCAAGTTGTACTGAGCCTCCGTCCCAAGAATCAGTCGTTGAGACACAAATAACGAACTGAAAGCAGGTTGCGAGAATGAACGTGAAAGCATTGGTTGCCAAAAAAATCGGAATGACCCGGATGATGGATACCGAAGGCCATATGGTCGCGGTGACCCTCCTCCAGATCGAAGACCAGAAGGTCACAAAAGTCCTTAACGCCGAGCGCGACGGATACAACGCCGTTCAGGTCGGCTACTTCCCGAAGCGCGAGAATCGCCTGACCAAGGCCGACGTATCCCGTCTGCGTAAAGTCAACGTCGGGGAAAACTTTGCCCGTTTCAAGGAGTTCCGCGTTGAGAAGCCTGTCGAGGGCCTCGAAACCGGCGCGGCTCTGACGGCTGCGGTACTCGAGGGAGTCAAGGCAGTTGATATCACTGGTTTCACCAAGGGCCGTGGTTACACCGGTTCCGTGAAGCGCTGGAACGTTGCTTGCGGTCGCATGACGCACGGTTCACGTTTTCACCGTCGCCCGGGATCCCTCGGCACCCGTACCACCCCGGGACGCGTGTTCAAGAACAAGCCGCAGCCGGGCCAGTATGGTAACGAACAGCGCACCATCCAGAACCTTCGGGTTCTTGATGTTGACACCACGAACAACGTGATCGCCGTTTGCGGCTCGGTCCCCGGTCATGCGAACAACTATTTGTTCGTCAAGCCGTCGATCAAGGCCTGAGAAGAGGTAGAGACCCATGGAAATTCAGATCAAAGACATCAAAGGCAAGGCAGTCAAGACACTCAAGCTGCCGGAAGCCATCTACAGCGTTCCGATGAACGAGCATGTGCTTCACCTTGTCGTGAAGAGCTACCAGGCGGCACGCCGTCAAGGTACGCACTGCACCAAGACCCGGGCTTTCGTCTCCGGCGGTGGCAAGAAGCCGTTCAAGCAGAAAGGCACTGGCGGCGCCCGTCAGGGTACCAGCCGTTCCCCGCTTATGCCGGGCGGCGCTGTGATCTTCGGACCGCAGCCGCGTGATTACCGTGAGAAAACGAACCAGAAACTTCGTCAGCTGGCCCTCAAGGTGGCCCTGTCCGACAAGGTGCGCCATGGCAAGCTGGTTGTTGTCAATGACTTCGCCCTGAGCAAATACAGCACGAAGCACGTCCTCGGCGCCTTGAGTGCCTTGGGTGTTTCGAAGGCGGTTCTTTCGGACGAGCGCAAGGACGACCTGCTTCACAAGTCGACCCGTAACATTCACGGTGCAGCTTCCGTCACGCCGGCTGAACTTAATGCGGAGCATCTGCTTCGCTACGAGTCACTCGTTATCAGCGAAACAGCTCTCAATACGCTGCACCAGCGTTTCGAGGAGAAATAATCGTGAACCTTTACAACGTCCTCGTAAGACCAGTGCTCTCTGAGAAGAGCAACGACGCTCGCGAAAACGCCGGAAAATACACTTTCGAAGTGAACATGAAGTCGACCAAGGAAGACATTCAGCGCGCTGTCGAAAAGATCTACAACGTCAAGGTTACCGGCGTTCAAACGATGGTGACCCGGGGCAAGGTCCGTCGCCGCGGCCTTCATTTGTCGATGGACAGCAAGTGCAAGAAGGCGATCGTCACCCTGACCGCCGGCACAAAGTTGCCGCTGTTTGAAGAACAGTAATCGCTGAAACACCTTCCGCGGACGCGGAATGATGAGGGAATAGAGTTATGGCAGTTAAAATCCTCAAGCCAACAACGCCAGGTCGCCGCGGCACCTCCGTCGTTGACTACAGCCAGATCGACCAGGTCGAGCCGTGCGCGGCCCTGACCGTCGCCCTGAAAAAGCACGCAGGTCGCAACAACACCGGCCGCATTACGGTCCGGCATCAGGGTGGTGGCGTACGTCGTCACTACCGCATGATTGACTGGCGTCGCGACAAGCGCGACATCCCGGGCAAGGTTGAGTACATCGAGTACGATCCGAACCGGACCGCATTCATTGCCCGTATCGTTTACGGTGACGGCGAGCGTCGGTACATCCTCGCTCCGGAAGGCCTCAAGAAGGGCGCGAGCGTTGTCGCAGCCGAGAGCGCTGACGTCAAGGTCGGCAATGCAATGCCGCTGCGCTCGATTCCACTCGGTACTTTTGTTCACAACATCGAAATGCGTCCAGGCAAGGGTGGCCAGATGGCTCGCAGCGCCGGCACCTATGCTCAACTGATCGGCCGCATTGACGGTTACGCGCAGCTGCGCATGCCCAGCGGTGAAATGCGCCGGGTCAACGAAGGATGTTTTGCCGTGATTGGTCAGGTCAGCAATCCGGATCATTTCAACGTGACGATCGGTAAAGCCGGCCGTAGCCGTTGGATGGGTGTTCGTCCGACCGTTCGTGGTATGACGATGAACCCGTGCGATCACCCCCACGGTGGTGGTGAAGGTCGTGCGAAGGGCGGTCGTCACCCGGTCAGCCCATGGGCACAGCCTACGAAGGGCTACAAGACACGTAAGAACAAGCGTACCGCGAAAGATATTATTCGCGATCGCCGTCAGAAATAGTTGAACGGATAGGAGAAAGCCTCGATGGCGCGTTCAATTAAAAAAGGTCCATTTGTCGACGGATACCTCTTCAACAAAGCTGAAAAGGCCCGTCAAGACCGCAAACCGATCAAGACCTGGAGCCGCCGCTCCACGATCCTGCCTGAGTTCGTCGGGCTCACGTTCGCGGTTCACAACGGTAACAAGTTCGTTCCTGTTTTCGTCACCGAGAACATGGTCGGCCACAAGCTGGGTGAGTTTGCCCAGACCCGGACGTTCCATGGTCACGGCGAAGACAAAAAAGGCGCCAAGCCGGCTGGCACAGGCGCATGAGGTTGATGACCAATGTCTGAACAATACAAAGCAGTATTAAGAAACGTTCGCATTGCCCCGCGCAAGGTTCGCCTCGTGGCTGACTTGGTTCGCGGCAAGCAGGTTCAGGAAGCCCTGGATCTTCTCAAGTTGACGACCAAGCGTTCGGCTCCCGTAATGGCGGGTCTGCTGACCTCCGCCATCGCCAACGCAACGTCCAAGGCAACGGTCGATGTCGATCGTCTGGTGATCAGTGAGCTGATGGTTGACGGTGGAGCAGTGCTCAAGCGCTTCATTCCCCGCGCCCAGGGTCGTGCTACCCCGGTTCGCAAGCGCACCTCACACATCACGATGAAGCTGAAAGAAATCTAAAGGAAGGATGACTTCGTGGGACAGAAAGTAAACCCAATTGGTTTCCGTCTCGGTGTGATCAAGGGCTGGAGCTCGCGTTGGTACTCCAAGCAGGACTACGCAAAACTCCTCCAGGAAGACATCCGGATCCGGGGATATATTGAGAAGAAGTTCAAGGCTGCTGGTGTCGCTACTGTCGAGATCGAGCGTGCTGCCAAGAACCTCAAGATCAACATCCACAGCAGCCGTCCGGGCATCATCATTGGCAAAAAGGGTGCCGGCGCGGAGAGCTTGAAGGACGAACTTGTTCGTCATTGCAAGATTACTTCCGGCGAACCCTCCCTTAACGTGTTCGAAGTTAAAAAGCCGGACATGGACGCGAAGTTGGTCGCGGAGAGCATCCGTGAACAGCTGGAACGTCGGGTCTCGTTCCGCAGGGCCATGAAGAAATCGATTGGCCAGACCATGAAGGCGGGCGCCAAGGGTATCAAGGTTCAGCTGTGCGGTCGTCTCGGTGGCGCCGACATGTCCAGGATGGAGCGTTACATGGAAGGCCGTGTTCCGTTGCACACCCTGCGTGCTGATATCGATTACGGAACGGCAGAAGCCCTGACGACCTTCGGTCTGATTGGCGTCAAAGTATGGGTTTTCAAAGGGGAAGTTCTTTCCCGCGAAGACTCATCCACGAAGCAGAACTAAAACCAGCAGAGATCGATGAGCGAGGACTGAAACATGCTGGCTCCAAAGAGAATGAAATTCCGGAAGGCCCACAAAGGCCGGATCAAGGGCAAGGCCAAGGGCGGCACTGAGCTCCACAAGGGCGAGTTTGGCCTGATGGCTGTCGAAAGCGGAAAGATTACGGCACGCCAGATCGAGGCTGCCCGTATTGCAATGACCCGTCATTGCAAAAGGGGTGGAAACGTGTTCATCAAGATCTTCCCGGACAAGCCAATTACGAAGAAGCCGGCCGAAACCCGGATGGGTTCCGGAAAAGGTGGCGTTGAGTACTACGTTGCGGTTGTAAAGCCGGGCAGAATCCTTTATGAGATGCAGGGCGTTGAGAAAGCCGTTGCTGAGCAGGCCCTGACACTCGCTGCCTCCAAGCTCCCGATCAAAACCAAACTAATCCTCCGGTCAGATGACCCTTGGGCATAAGGTTGAGTCATGGATTTGCATAAACTGAAAGCTGAAGAAATTCGCGGGTTTGAGCTGGCTCGCTCGGTTGAACTGGAGCACCAGATCCGCCGCGCCCTCCACGATGCCCGCATGGACATCTACAATCCGGCTGCTCGCGCGTCTGGCAAGATTCGCGGATTGAAACGTAGCCTGGCTCGTTTGTTGACGCTTCGCGGTTCCGCGGCGAAGCCGGTAGCGAAAGCTACGGCAAAACCTGCGGCAAAGCGTGCGAAGACGAGCAAGTAATTGAAATTGCAACGTTCTTATAGAGAGAGCGAACTGTGAGCGAAGCATCCAAAAGCAAAGAGAAGGTAGTCCGCACGATCCGGTGCACCGTGACCAGCGACAAGATGGAAAAGTCGCGCGTTGCCGTCGTCGAGCGCCTGGTCAAGCATCCGACCGCTGGCAAGTACATCCGCCGTCGCACGAAGCTGATGTTCCACGATGCCAAGAACGTTAGCCGTACCGGTGACGAAGTCCTCGTTCGCCAGACCCGGCCGTTGAGCGCGCGTAAGAAGTTCGAATTGGTGAAAGTTGTCCGGGAAGCCCGTCGCTAAGCGGCCATTCCCCCAGACGTCCTGATACAGGTGATTTCATGATCCAGATGGAAACAGTACTGCAAAGTGGTGA
>CAWUNT010000013.1:0-15593 GCA_963923405.1 uncultured bacterium
GTTGATGGCAGAACACGGACGCGAGGTTGTGCTCGTCGACACGCGCAACGACTACGAATACCAGTATGGCCACTTTGACGGTGCTGTTGACCTTGGCATCAAAAAGTTCAAGGACTTCCCGGCCGCCTTCCAGGACCGTTTCGGGCAGGACAAGGACCGCACCTTCGTCTTTTTCTGCACCGGCGGCATCCGCTGCGAGAAGGCCGTACCATGGGCCAACGAGCAGGGCTTCAAGAACGTCTTCCAGATCGAGGGCGGAATCATCAAGTACCTGGAACACCACAAGGAAGACGATGCCGGCAAATCACGTTGGAAGGGCTCGTGTTTTGTCTTTGACCAGCGCTGGGCCATCGACGGGCAACTGTCCGAGACCAACCACGACGCCCCGTCACTCTGACCCCCCGTCATTCTGACCCCCCGTCATTCTGAGCGAAGCGAAGAATCCTCTCTTCCCCCCCCGGCAAACCCGACAAACCGCCGGATGATTTCCCCGGCGGATTCGACCTTTTCGATCCCGTCGACGCTCTTCCCGGCCTGCCAGAAGTCTTTGTATGCCGATCCCTTCTGAAGGGTTTGCTTCAGAGACCACAATGAATTCATCGTATAAAACGTGCGCATCCAATGCTTGGTCCGGGAATTCTTCAGCAGCATCCGGGCAATCGGCCCCGCTTTCAGGCCCAGCCGCTCGATGTAGGGCGTCTTGATTACCGACACCGGCACGCCACTGATCTTCTCGGTCGCCACGATGTCCGCCGAGTTCGCCTTGAGGATGGCCTCCTTGTAATCCGGATGGGTTTTACACTCGGTGGTAGCGATAAACCGCGTCCCCATCTGAACTCCGGCGTACCCCATCTGGAGGGCCTTGACGAAGTCCTTCTCGTCCCCGATCCCGCCGGCGCAAATCAGAGGCTTGCCGAAATCACGAAGCGTTTCGACCAACCGCTCCGGGGATTCAGAGCCAAGGTGCCCGCCGGCCCGGTTGTTGACGCAGATGAGCCCGTCCACGTCGCTCTCCAATGCCTTTTCCGCCCAGCGGCGGTTCACGACATCGTGGTAAACAATCCCCCCGACCGGCCTGACCCGTTCCACGACCCAATTGGGGTTGCCGAGGGCGGTGATGAAAAAACGCACACCTTCCTCCACCGCGATATCCAGCCAGGCCTTCATTTGGTCCTCGTAGCGCTTGACCGATTTTTCCACGAGCAAATTGAACCCTATCGGCTTTGAAGTCAGGCTTCGGATGTAGCGGATCCCTTCACGGAAATCGTACCTGTGCACAAAAGTCAATGATAACGGCTGGATAATACCGATTCCGCCCGCTTCCGAAGCCGCCGCGACCAGCTCTGGATTGCTGCACGGGTACATGGCACCGCAAATAATCGGATAGGCTATCCTTGCGTGACGGGTGAAATCCGTTTCAAGATTAGTCGTTTTTTGGTCCAACATGGTTTGATAGCCTCCCGTCCCCCGGTCATGGAAGTTTGGCATCCTCGATAGATGCCGTCCTTCCAGTTTACCGGGTCGGAAGCATTTTACGAGAGTACGAGGAACTCGATGGCCAAGGCACCACGTCAGATCACAACCAGCAGCACCGCTGAGTACTTTTCCAAAAATCTCCAACAGGTCGGGTTCTCATCCCCGACCAAGGCAGTTTTGACCACCGTCAAAGAAGCCTTGGACAACGCTCTCGACGCCTGTGAGGACCATCACATTGCCCCGGATATCAATGTCGTCATTGAGAAGGTCGGCAATGGTCACATGAAGAACACCGATCGTATCCGCATCCGCGTCGAGGATAACGGGCCCGGAATCGATCAAGGCGACATCTCGAAGGTCTTTGGTGAGTACCTCGCCTCCTCAAAATTCGGCCGCGGGCGCTGCTCACGCGGTCAACAGGGTATCGGCATCTCAGCCGCGACGACATGGGCTCTCCAGACAACCGCCAAGGGTGTCACGGTCATCACCAAGACCCAGGGTCAGAAAAAAGCCGTCAAATGCCTGGTTGAAGTCGATATCAAAAACAACAAGGGCATCATCCGCGAAAAAGACACCATCGACTGGGACCGTCCGCATGGCACATCCGTCGAATTCCTGATCGATGGGCGAATCCAGCTCAATGGCGAGGCCGGTCTGGTCAATTACTTGCGCGGCAACGTGCTCGTGAACCCGCACATGTCCATCACATGGGCTTTGCCTGATGCCGGTACGACTCGCGTGGAACGCGTAACAAACGAGGTTCCTCAAGTACCGGACGCGACAGAACCGCACCCTCATACGATGAAGCTGGGCGATTTCATCTCGCATGCCCGCCTGTTCGGAAAAGTCAAAATGAGCAACTGGCTCAAGCAAGGCTTTTCACGCTTGAATGACAAGGCCATCGGCGAGGTATGGACAGAACAAAAACTGCCGAAGGCAGTTCTCGACAAGGGCGTTGACGCGCTCAACGAGAAAGATCTCACAACGGTTTACACGGCAATCCAAAACGCGAAACTCATGCCACCCTCGACCCAGTCGGTCATGTCGATCGGCGAGGAAGCCCTCTCTCTCAGTATCCAGCGCCTTGGTGATGTCGACTTTTTCTCGGTCGTCAGCCGCAAGCCAACCATTTGTGACTTCAAGCCAGTTCAGGTGGAAGTCGCCGTCGCGCGGTTAAAAGAACGGAAAGGCGAGGATCACGACGAGCCCGTCCAGGTCCTCCGGTTCGCGAACCGCGTCCCCCTCCAGTTCGACAAGGCAGCCTGCGCGATCGTAAAGGCTATCACCACCGTAAACTGGCGTTCTTATGGCCTGAAGCAACCGCGCGACGCGCTGCCGCAAGGCCCCTACATCGTAGCGGTCAGCATTGTGTCGCCATTCATCAAGTTCAAGAACGCATCCAAGGAAACCATCGATGCGTCCGACGAACTGGTCGAGGAAATCCGCCGTGCCTTGATGCAGGCTGGGCAAAAACTTTCCCGTCACATCAACCGGGAAAGTCGTGCCAACGAGCACGAGGAAAAGATCGCCCACATCGAGCAGTTCGGTCCGATCCTGATCGATGGTCTGGTGCGCCTGACCAAGGCTGACGAAAAACGCCGTGACAAGGCTACCGAGGGTTTGCGCAAACTGCTTGGCCGTGACGCAATTGAGAGCGAGAAGGCCCTCAAGGCGGCCAAGGAAAAAAGCGAGGAGCTCGACGTCAAACGCCAGCGGATCAAGATGTTCCGCGACGAAGACCAGGCCCTTGAGGCCCGTGAAGCCGAAAAGCGTGGCGTCACGGAATCCGAGGAAATGGATGACGCACCCAACGAAGACGTCGCTGGCGACGAAGATACGGGAGACGTTGCCATCGCAGAGAGCAAGGTCGCGACAAAAACCAAAAACAAGAGCGCGGCCAAGCCCGTCAAGAAAACGTCCAAGAAGTAGCCCGGGCACAGAAGGAGTCATCTTACATGGCAACACGTACAACCGGCAGCAACCCGCACCGGAAAAGCAAGGAAGACAAAGTCATCATCGAGCACAGCCTGGAGCTCTGCGAGAAGATGCTTAAGGACCTCGAAGGCGGCAAGCGACCGCGCCTGACGGCAACAAAGTGCGCGCTCGACAATGCCATCTACAACAACAAGGTGGGATTCCTGACACCAGGCTCCAAAAGGGTGGCAACGGAGCTGAACGTCAGCTCGGTCAAGAAAATGTCCCGCGCCATCTTCATGCTGGAGATCCTGCTGCGCAATATCGAGACGGGAAACGTCAACACCAAACGCGAACTTTACTACATCAGTAAAGGTGAGGTGAAACACAACAAGATCATGAAACCGCTGGACTTCGGAGATCAGGATGAGTCCGATTCGGTTGTCGACTTCATCTGCGAAATGCTCGAATGCTACCGCGAGGAGATGAACTGTTTCGCCAACGACCGCGGCGGACAGACATACAGTCAGCATCTCGTCGTCACAGAACGCATGCCGGACGGCACAGAAGCCGTCATCGACCTCTCCCAGCTGGGGACATCGCCATTCCAGCCGAAAAACCGCCCGCAAAACCTGACTTTGAAAGCCAAGAAAAAAATCGATTTCTGCCTGGTCGTCGAATCCGAGGGCACAGCCAACACGCTGGTGGCCAATGGTTTCGTGAAACGCCACAACTCAATCGTGGTCGGCGCGCAGGGTGTTCCTTCCAACGCCGTTCGGGGGTGGGTCAAGCGGATCCAAGACCAGCTAAAAGTACCCATCTACTTCTTCGGTGACCTTGACGCCTACACGATGCAAAACATTTTCCGGACATTGAAGGCCGGATCCGCCGCCTCACTCATCCGCAACTCGGACTTTTCCGCGCCGGATGTTCGTTTCCTTGGCGTCTTGCCGGAAGACATCAAGAAATATGACTTGAATGACTACCCGGTAAACGAAAAGGACGCCCAGGAGATTCGCGCCCTGAAAAAAGCACGCGATGCCCTCAACAACGACCCGTTTTTCAAGGACAAGAAGAATAAAGGTCTGGCCGAGATCCTGCATTGGCTCATTGCCAACAAGCGCCGCTGCGAACAGCAGGCTTTCTACTCGGTCGATCCTCGCGATCCCCAGATCGCGGAGAAAATCATTGTCGAGAAAATCAAAAAGGGAATTTACGTTTGACCGCTGTTTTCGGCTTGCGCTCGTTCTTGACGGAAGTCCAGAAGGGTTTTGCCCCCTCAACTGGAAAAGCCCCTCTGATCCAGGTCACGGGCGCGTCCGACAGCCTCATCCAACTGGCCTTGCTGGGACTGATTTCGCGACGTCCCGACCAGCGCCGCATTATCGTCGTCCTTCCCGAGTCAAAAGACGTTTCCCACTGGTCCCAATTCGTGGACCAGGCTGTCTCCGTCCTGAATCACGATGCGAAATCCCCGGCCATGACACCAGACCCGGGGATGCTGAGGGCGGCGATCCTGCCTTACTTTTCTGGCTGGGGTTCCGACCGGTACATCAACCCTTCCTTTTCACGAAGGCAGCGTGTCTACGCGCTCGACCTGCTCGCACGCACTGAAGTTCCATCGATCATTGTCACCACTTTGCAGGCCCTCGGTCAGGCGACAATGTCCCCGGGGGAATTCGCCGAGGGGACCGTCTCGCTCAAAGTGAACGACGATGTCGACCAGGACGAGCTTTTCGCGAAACTTGAGGACCTCGGTTATCGCAAAGCAAATTCTGTCGAGGAAGAAGGCACTTATGCCTCACGCGGCGCCATTGTCGATATCTATCCCCCGAACGAGGATCATCCAGTTCGCATCGAATTCCTCGGGGACACCATGGTGTCCATGCGTAACTTCGACGCGCGTGACCAAAAATCAACCTCCGCCCTCACGGCCGTACTCATCCGGCCCGTCGCTGAATTCACAACCCCGACCAGCCGTCGCCGGGAACAGACCCAGGAATTGTACAATTGCTTGCTCGATCAGCCCGTTGAAACAAGCGACCGTGACGGGATCATGCAAAGCTTCGATCTCGGGATCAGGCCTTCCGGATTTGACATGTTCGCGCCACTCATGCGTCGCAACCGCCGCTCCACAGCCCTCGATTACTTACACCCTGAGGATATCCTTGTATTCCCAAAGCCTCGCAGCACCTGCTCGGCTTCCTACAAGGAACACCTCGAGGAGATCAACGACGCCTGGCAACGCGACGTCGAGGCAAAAAGGCCTTCGATGGATCCAGCGTCGCACTTTGCCTCACAAGAACAACTCACCCTCGACCGCACACGCATCCTTGAATTCGGGAATCCGTTTTCGGCTCCGGATTCCATCGGAGTCCGGTTCGAGACCCGCATGGTGCTCGAGGGATCCCCGGTATTCTCGAAAGAAAATCCGGCGGAACTTTTTGACCAATGGGTGGATGCAATACGTTCAGTCTTGAAAAAGGAAGAAGGATCCGTTGCGGTCCTTGCTCATCACGACGAACAACTCGACCGCATCTCAAACCTGCTGAGCCACAGGGGGATCCTCCCAGTCAGGAGCGCGGGTCTTCTGCGCGAGATTATTGACGGGCAAATTGCCCCCGGAACCGTCGCCCTTGGCCTTGGAGATGTCCAGTCCCACGTCTGGCTACACGACACGAACACTCTGGTACTCCCGGAGCAGGCCCTGTTCGGGGTCAGGAAACGGAGGCCAAAACCTCCGTCCGCAAAGCTACAAAACTATCTCAGTTCCTTCAGGGACCTGAAACCTGGCGACCTTGTCGTTCACGTCCAACACGGGATTGGACGCTACACCGGAATGATGACCATGAATGTCGGCGGGATCACCAATGACTTCCTCGTCATTGAATATTCCGGCAACGACAAGATTTACATGCCTGTCGACCGTCTGAACCTTTTGCAACGCTATAGTTCTGGCGGCGAGGGTGGTCGTGGGATGGTTGACAAGCTTGGCGGCCAGGTCTGGGAAAAAAAGAAGTCCCGGATCAAATCCGAGATCAAGGACATGGCGGAGCAGCTACTGAAAATCCAGGCAGCCCGCGCCCTCGCTGATACTCACCGTTATAATCCTCCCGGGGATGAATATTTCAAACTGGAGGCCGAATTTCCCTACGAGGAAACCGAAGACCAGCAAAAAGCCATCGATGACGTCTTCGCTGATCTTGTTGGAGAGAAACCGATGGATCGTCTCGTTTGCGGCGATGTCGGCTTTGGCAAGACCGAGGTCGCGCTTCGTGCTGCGATGCGCTCTGTTCTCGAGGGTGACCAGGTGCTGGTCCTCGTACCAACCACAGTTCTTTGCTATCAGCACTACCGCACGTTTGCCGACAGGCTTGCCCGCCACGGCGTAAAAGTCGGTCAGGTCAATCGTTTTGTGGACGCGAAAACAACCAAGGCCAATCTTGACGCCTTGGCACGCGGGGATCTTGATATCCTGGTCGGTACCCACCGCTTGCTATCCAAGGACATCAAACCAAAGCGCCTTGGATTATTGGTCATTGACGAGGAACAGCGATTTGGGGTCGGACACAAGGAAAAGCTCAAGGAACTCCGGGCCAACGCGCATGTACTGACGTTGACCGCGACGCCGATTCCACGAACGCTCCACATGTCCATGTTAGGCCTCCGCGACATTTCGATCATCGCGACTCCGCCGCAGGAAAGACTGTCCGTTAAAACCTATATCGCCCGCTTTGATGAAACCTTGATCCGGGAAGCGATCCTGAATGAGGTCGCCCGCGGGGGCCAGGTCTTCTTCCTCCACAACCGGGTGGAAGACATCGAGGAAATGCGCCTCTTCGTCAAAAGCCTCGTACCTGGTATTGATGTCCGCGTGGCCCACGGGCAGATGCGTGAGCATCAACTCGAGGAAGTCATCATTGACTTCATGGAGCAGAAATTCCCGGTGCTTGTGTGCACGACCATCATCGAGTCCGGGATCGACATGCCGAACGTAAACACGCTGATCGTCAATCGTGCTGAGAATTTTGGCCTTGCGCAGCTTTACCAGATCCGCGGCAGGGTGGGGCGCTCTTCAATGCAAGCCTACGCATACTTCCTGACCGCGGCCGAGGACACTCTCACCGACGAGGCGAAAAAGCGCCTGGAAGTTCTTAGCGCCCATCAAGAGCTCGGGGCCGGATTCCAGATAGCGAGCCATGACCTCGAGATCCGCGGGGCTGGAAACCTCCTGGGCGGAGAACAGTCAGGAAAAATCAGTGAGATCGGCCTCGAGATGTATACGGATATGCTGGAAGCGGCAATTGCCGAGCTGCGTGGCCAAAAAGTCATTGAGAAGATCGACACAGAGATCAAGCTACCAGTTACCGCCATGATTCCAGGCACATACATTGAACCTGAGAACCTGCGCCTTCAGCTTTACAAATCGATTTTCTCGGCCTCGGAAGAAGAGGAACTTCTCAAGCTGAAGCGCGAAACCATTGATCGTTTCGGTGCAATGCCCGACCCTCTGACCCGGTTGTTCAAGGTTGCAACCCTTAAACGGGGACTCAGCCAGGCCAAAATGACGTCTTTGGCCATCGGCGGCAGGAATTTCTATGAGCTAAAATTTGGCTCCCTGAACGAAGCCCAGATTGATACCATTTTGGACGCGGTCAGGAATCACCCCGACAAGTATCGCCTTACACCTGACGGCAAGTTGTTCCTGTATGCCCAGACGTTCACGCAACCAAATCCAGCCCAGCAAGACCAGATGATCGCGGAGCTGGTAACATTGGTAGAACCATTGGCCATGTCCATTTCGCAAAGGAGCTGAAACAGATGATCGACAGCAGCCTCAAACGCCGCCTCATCATCGCTGGTATTTGTTTCAGCTCTGGCATCGTCGCCTGGCTCGCCGTCAACGGATACAAAATAACTGAAGTCAGGGACCGTGATGTCCCCAGCTTTGAGAACTTGCGCCATGGTTCGACGCTTGTTGAGGTTGCCGGCACACCGATTGACAGCGACGACCTGGAATGGGAGTACAACCTCCACCTCAAAGGGATGATCGGCCCCGGGGAAATGACTCCGATTCCGGACCTTGGTAACAAGTTCGAAAAGGAACTGAGCCCACTCAAGCAGAGCCTCCTCGCAGGGATGATTGAACGAAAAGCCCTGTTCAAATACCTGCAGCAAGACAAGAAATTCGATATCGAGGACCCATCACGGTACACCGCGTGCCTTAAAGAATGGCAAACCTCCATCGAGGAAAATCCGGGCCTGTTTGAGTCATCCCGCTCACGGGAATTGCTCAAAAACAGGCTTTGTGAACGCTCAATCATCCTCCAGTACGTCGAGGCCCGCATCTTTCCCCTCGCAGAGCCAAAGGACGCCGAAATTACTGAATACTACAAGAACCACCTTCCGGAATTCCGTTTGCCGCCCCAAGCCATTATCCGTCAGGTCGTCCTCGCGGATGAGCCCGCGGCCAAGAAAGTGAAGCGGGAAATCAACCAACATAACTTTTCGGAAATGGCTCGCAAGCATTCCATAGCCCCGGAAGGTGAAGCGAAGGGCGGCAAGGTGGGTCCATTTGCCAAAGGGGACGTGCCGGCGGTTTTTGACGTTTCTTTCGAAATGCAACCGGGTCAGATCAGTGAGATTCTAAAGTCGACATATGGTTTTCACATAATTATGCTCTTGGAAAAACGGCCTCGGCGTGAACTGAGTTTGAAAGAAGCCACGCCGAAGATCCGGTCGATCCTGTTAGCCAAACGCAAGGATGAGGAATACCGCAAGTGGCTGGAATCCGCTCTGAATTCAATACCAATAACCTCACCGCGGTCCTGATCCACCTGGCGATTCTGTTTACCGGACTTGTCATGACCAGTGCGCCAGCTCACGCGTCTGAAGTTCTCGTAGACCGGGTGCTTGGGACTGTGAACGGTCAACCCTTCCTGTACAGCGATGTCTCCAGCAAGGTTGAGAACGGTCCCCTGATCACGGTTTCTGAATATCCTGCAACCGAGCAGGCCCCACCGTTTGAGCGCGCGACCCAGGATGTTGTCAATCTTTCGCTGATCAAGCAAAAGGCCAAGGAACTGGATCTTGACGTCACCGACGAGGAATTGGACGCCGAAATCACTGAATTCCTTGCGAGCAAGGGACTGGAAAAAAAGGGCCTGGAGGGATTTCTCGCCCGTCAAAACAAGACTTACGAGGAATATCGACAAGATTTTCGCAACCAGCTGATCCTTGGTCGATTCCAGCGCAGGGTGATCGCGCCCTTGATCAAGGTGACCGACAAGGACCTTGAGACCGCATATATCAAGCGCTCAGGATCCTCCTCTGACCTGGTCGAAATCATCTTGCGCCAGATTTCCATTCAAATCCCTGAAGGCGCGGGGTCGGTCATATCCGAGGCAAAACGCTCGCTTGCCCGTGAAGCGCGAAGCAAGATCGAAGCCGGCGTACCATTCGTGGACGCTGTGAAATTATACTCAGATGACCGTCAGAAAGCCGCGAACGGCGGATTGATGGAAGGAGTGCATCTGAAGGACCTCAATCCAGTGATCCGGAAAGAAATCGAGCGCCTGGATGTCGGCGGCGTGACGGCTCCGGTAGAGATCGGCTCCAATATCCTGATTTTCAAGATTGAAGATCGTAAGATTTCACTCGGCAAAGACATGCAACGCAAGAAGGCTGAACTGGAGGCAGAGATCAGGTCTGCGGAACTTGCCAACCAGACAAGGCGCTGGCTGTCGGAACAGCGCCAGCGGTCAAAAATCGATATTATTGTGAAGTAACCCTCGCACGCCAACCATCCCACATTACAATTCCGAGCAAGACGATATTTGCGGCCCATGCGCTGATGATCGGCGACAGGTTTCCCCTTCGACCCAGCGCCAAAAATGAATTCTGCAAGAACCAGTAGCTCATGCCCACACCAAGAGCCAGAAGGATGCTTCTTGCCGTTTCAGCGGAACGCTCCGAGCTGTACATGAACTTCAAACCAAGAAGGCTGACCACGATAGCGGCGAACGGAAACGCCAGCTTCAGATGGTAATCAACTTTCAACGGCAGGATATCGCGCCCGGAGTTTTCCTCCCCCTTGATCCTGACCAGGAGTTCGCGGCGACTCATCTCACTCGGTAGCCGACGCTCACGCTGTAGCTTGTGCACATCAACAGGCATTTTGATGACCATTTCGTCCTGCCGGTTAATACCAGTCACGTTCCCTTGGTCGTCAAAAACCATCACCGATACTCCGGCTAGAACCCAACTTGAATCCCGGCCAAGGCTCTTGGCTGATGTTGCTTCTACCGACTCGACAGGCGTGAAGTCATGCGCGATGCGCGAGATTCGCAGATCATGGAATGCCTGCGCTTCGGGATCATATTTGCCAAAGTTGTAAATCATGTCGCCTTGGCGTAACCAACTGACGCCTTGGGCGATCTCGAATGACGGCGTACCCTCGATTTGAACCTCTTCCACGTAATGCATCCGTCCCGCGCTCACTGGAATCACATACTCGTTCAACGACCAGCTGATCAGGGCCAGGATAACCCCACCCGCAAACAATGGGGCACCAATTCTGACTGGACCCATCCCCGCGGAGCGCATTGCGGTGAGCTCGTTTGTACGCCCCAGCAGGACCATGCATGTGACGGATGCCAGGAGAGCCGCGATCGGCATTGCTTGGAGGATATGGCCAGGCAACTGGTAGAGATACATCTTGAATACAAGCGCCGCAGACGGCTTGTAGCGGGGAAAGTAACGCGTCGTTTTATGAATGAAATCAAAAAGAATGAAAAGAAAAAGGGTGAGGGACAACGCCCCCACCACGTATTTGAAAAAATCCCGCAAAATATAAAAGAAAAGACGCAATGCTCAACCAACCCGTTCAATGCTTCCCCGGACTTTCCGGGTGACGGTTGTCAGCCTTTGCTGGCAGGTTGACCAGCACCGTCTTCACCGACAGTCCTGATTGCCGACGCCATCACGACCGGCAGACCCTTTTTACCATTCCCTACGATGCCTAGCACCCGGACAATCTTCCCGTTCCTTGAGCCAAGGTCCGGCAGAACATTGGGATAACGTGTCAGGACAACTAACATTCGAGCGGAGTCGTCTTCCATGATGAAGAATGTTTGATGTTTGCCAGACTCAACCACTCGACCTTCAATGGATACCTTCTTACCCCTGAGCTCCTCCAAGCCAAGATGGATCTCCTTCATCGTGACTGGAGAATAAGAGGAAAAGAGAAACCGGCCCGTGCGACTGAAGAAAGCCCTGTCGAGCGTGTTGACCAGAGACTCGTCACCGACACAACCTGTCAATGACATCACAAGAAGACCGAGCGACAAGACAAGTTTCGTTGACATGATGCTCTCCGACAATTTCTTGGCCACGCGACTTGTTATAATTTACCAAAAATTTTGGCCATCGGGTGCAACCGGACGCAATAAAAGCAAAAAAGCCCCCCAGGAGTGACCCGGGGGGCATTTTCGCTACTAGCTTGACAGGTACTTGCCTGCCAATCTTCTTACTTTGTCGCGTCGAACTTGTAGTCCACGAACTCAATCGTGGCCAGCTCTGCGTTGTCGCCAGCACGGTTGCCGCGACGCATGATACGGGTGTAACCGCCTGAGCGGTCTTTGAAGCGCGGAGCCAAGTCAGCGAAAACCTTGGAGACAGCGGTATCATCGAAGAAGAAGCTGGCAGCCTGACGACGAGCATGCAGGTCGCCCCGCTTACCCAGCGTAATCAGCTTTTCCACCACGCTCCGAAGTTCCTTTGCCTTTGGCAGCGTTGTGTCAATCCGCTCATGAAGGACCATCGAGGTCGCCATGTTGCGCAACAGCGCCTTGCGGTGAGCCGTTTTGCGGCCGAGTTTGCGATATCCAAAACCGTGGTTCATGACACGTCTCCGTGATCCTAGTGTTGTTCCTGGTCTTTACGCAGGGTTGTCGGATCGAAACCATCGATCTTCATACCCAGAGACAGACCCATTTCTGCCAAGATGTCCTTGATCTCGTTCAGGGACTTGCGACCGAAATTCTTTGTCTTCAGCATTTCTGCCTCGGTCTTGGTCACAAGCTCACCGATGTACTTGATGTTGGCATTCTCAAGGCAATTCGCAGCACGAACGCTCAGCTCAAGCGAGTCCACCGTCTTGAAAAGATTCTCATTCAGGGACGGGCTAACCGGCTTCGACTCTTCCGAACGGCGCTGCTCTTCTTCTTCAGCTTCGTCAAAGTTAACGAAGATAGTCAGCTGCTCCTTGATGATCTTGGCCGCATACGCGAGAGCGTCGTCAGGACGAACCGCGCCATTGGTCCAGATCTCAAGCGTCAATTTGTCGTAGTCCGTCATCTGTCCGACACGGGCATTCGACACATTGTAAGCAACACGACGGACCGGAGCAAAAATCGAGTCAATCGCGATGAAATCAGCCGGCAGCTCTTCGGAACGATTGTCCTCGGCCGCAACGTAGCCACGACCGTGACGCACAACCATTTCCATGTCCAGAGAACCATCGACGCCGAGAGTGGCGATGACTTGCTCCGGATTCAGGATCTCCACGTCACCATGGGTGACGATATCCTTGGCGCGAACGACACCCTCGGACGTCGCCTTGATGGAGATACGGGTATCTTTCTCACCGAGATAACGCAGGTTGACTTGCTTGAGGTTGAGGATGATGTCCGTGACATCTTCCTTCACGCCTTGGATGGTAGAGAACTCATGGTCAACGCCAGCGATCTTCACAGCAACAATCGCGGCGCCATTAAGACTCGCGAGGAGAACGCGGCGGAGCGAGTTACCGAGCGTGAGGCCGTAGCCACGCTCCAGCGGCTTCGCCACGAACTTGCCGTAAGTATCATTCAGCGCTTCGGCTTCGATATTCTTTGGTTTGATCAAACCTTGCCAGTTACGATGCATGGCATTTCTCTCCCGACAGTATCAGGACAACAAGATTACTTGTTGTACAATTCAACGATGAGACGCTCTTTCACATTCATGTGAATGTCTGAACGCGTCGGCTCCGCCGTCACCTTGCCGCTGAACTTGTTATGGTCCACCTGGAACCATGGCAGCGCGGCCCGCTTGGCGAACAACTCAGCAGCCAGCGTGAAACGAGCCTGCTTCTGGCTCGCTGTCGCCAAGCTCACTTCGTCCCCGACACTGAGACCGGCGCTCGGAATATTGCAGCGCTTGCCGTTGACGAGAATGTGATTGTGGCGAACGATCTGCTTGGCTTCGTTACGGCTGCGGGCAAAACCCATGCGGTAAACGACGTTATCCAAACGGAGCTCGAGATTACGGAAGAAGATCTCCGAAGTAACTCCGCGCTCTTTGTCCGACTTTGCGAACAGGTTGCGGAGCGGACGCTCGAGGAGACCATAAACGCGCTTCACTTTTTGCTTTTCACGCATCTGCACGCCGAATTCGGAGAGCTTCGAGCGCTGCTGGCCATGCTGGCCTGGCGCGTAACCACGACGCTCAAACGAACAACGGTCGGTGAAACAACGATCGCCCTTCAGGAAGAGCTTCTCGCCTTCACGACGACAGAGCCTGCAAACTGGACCGGTATAACGGGCCACTGGATTACCCCTTCTTCAAATAACGGTTGATTAAACCCGACGGCGCTTCGACGGGCGGCAGCCGTTGTGCGGGATCGGGGTAACGTCTTTGATCATGGCTACACGCATGCCGGCCGCTGCGATGGCGCGGACTGCGCTCTCACGGCCCGAACCAGGACCGCTGACGAGAACAGAGACCGTACGCATGCCGGAATCCATTGCCTTGCGAGCCGCTTCCTCAGCCGCCACTTGCGCCGCAAATGGTGTGCTTTTACGCGACCCTTTAAAACCCTTGCTACCCGAACTCGACCAAGCCACCACGTCGCCATTGACGTCGGTGAATGTAATGAGCGTGTTGTTGAAGCTAGCCTTCACATGCGCCACGCCGACCGGGACGTTGCGCTTGACTTTCTTCTTCTTGATACCAGTTGCTGCTGGTTTAGTTGCCATGACGTATTACTTCCTTAACCGTTTTAACTACGGATCAACCCGTAGGAGCTTTCTTCTTGCCGGCGATCGTCTTGCGCGGACCTTTACGGGTACGTGCGTTGGTCTTGGTGCGCTGGCCGCGGACCGGCAGACCCTTGCGATGACGAATGCCCCGCGTGCAGTTCAAGTCCATCAAGCGCTTCACGGACAGCGCGATTTCACGACGAAGGTCGCCCTCAACAACGAGCTTGCTGTCAATCACTTTGCGGAGTGCATTGACGTCATTGGCGTCCAAGTCAGCAGCGCGAATGTCAGGACTGATACCTGCCTCGCGAACCACCATCTCGGCCTTTTTACGTCCGATACCGAAGATGCTCGTCAGAGCGATTTCAATGCGTTTTTGACCTGGAAGGTCAACACCTGCAATACGTGCCATGGATCTCTTACCCCTGCTTCTGCTTGTGCTTGCCAACCGAGCAGATCACCCGCACGACGTTCTTGCGGCGAACAATCTTGCACTTCTCACAAATTGGCTTCACGCTTGCTCTAACTTTCATTTCCCACCATTCCCTATTAAGAACTGCGAAATCTGGTGCTACTTCGCGCGATATGTGATCCGCCCACGAGTCAAATCGTAAGGCGAGATTTCCAACTTCACCTTGTCCCCAGGAAGGATTTTGATGAAGTGCATCCTCATCTTCCCGCTGATGTGGGCCAGAACCTCATGTCCATTTTCCAGCTGAACACGGAACATTGCATTTGGAAGCGGTTCCTTGACCACGCCTTCAACTTCAATGACTTCTTCTTTTGCCATCCCACACTTTCAAAAAAAGCTGCACCCCTGCGGACACAAAGGTGCGGCAAACTAACTCAAACCAGGTACGCCTGCAAGCTTTTTAGGCTCACGATCTTAACGGATTTTCAAACCGCTTAGACTGCCTTTGAGCTTGCCGAAAACCTCTTCTGTCGAACCCAAACCATCGACCCTCTGGTACAGGCCTTTTCCCCTGTAATATTCGAGGACTGGCTTGGTTGTGGATTCATAGACCGACAACCTGGTCCGGACGCTGTCCTCCCGATCATCGTCTCTTTGCTGGAGTTGCCCCCCACACTTGTCACAGACGCCAGCCTTCTTCGGTGGCGTCATGGTGACGTGAAAGGTCGCACCACAGTTTCCGCATACCCGGCGACCGCTCAAGCGATTGA
>CAWUNT010000014.1:0-15305 GCA_963923405.1 uncultured bacterium
GCCAATATGGACGCGCCGGCTCCGGGACTGGCGGAAGACGCGGGCGATGATTTCCTGCGCGCGATGGGCGAGACGATCCTGCACAAGGGCGGACTGGTGGACGCGTCGGTGCGATTCCTGATCGGCCTCGATACGGTTTATGGCAGCATGCTCAACTGGGCAGCGCGTGACGAAGTGATTCGCGAAGGCGCCGTGAGGCACCAGCCTGTTTTGCCGTTGCAATTGTACCGTGAAGGCAAGCCGGGTGTGTTTGAGGCTGACGAGAAACTGCGCCAGCAGATGGCGTCGGCGGTGGTTGCCGCGGCGACTGGTGACGGGATTGTGGCCGCGGGTGACGACTGGGCGCAGGGCACTGAGATGTTGCAGTACGCGGTATCGCGCATGTGGCGCATGTTGACGCAATTGCACAAGCTGGGGATCCGTTACGGAATCCAGTTGGAAGGTCCGTGGTGGTCCACACCGCGGTATAAACACGCGCACGTTGAGCCTGCCGCGGACGCGGCATCGGGCGTCAATGTCCGCATCACGCAGTTTTAGGAGCCGCGAACGTGGCTGAGTTGACTGGCAAGCAAAACAAATTCCTGCGCGGACTGGCCCACGACCTGAAACCCGTGGTGCAGGTCGGGCAAAACGGGGTCACGGAGGCGGGCGTGAAGGAAATCAGCCGCTGCCTCGCGGACCATGAACTGATCAAGATCAAGGTCGCGTGCGACGACCAGGCGACGTTCCAGACGCTGGTCGAGGAAATCGAGAGCGCCTGCGGCGCCGCGACCGTGCAGACCATCGGGCACACGGTTGTTCTCTACAAGGCGGCGAAGAAGCCGAAGATCCAGTTGCCGTAAGAGAGGATGCTTTTCTTAATAAATCCGGGGCAATGCCCCGGATTTTTTGTTTGCGCTCAAGAATTCCCCAAAAATTACCGACAGTTGAAGTGTCTTTTTTTGCCGGGGAGGCCTTGTGCGTCTTAAAAGTCATCATGTTGGCGCGCTGGTATTCGGGGCTGCGGTCCTTTGGGTCGCGGCGTGCTCGAAAGGGCCGGACTTCAAGGGTCAAAGCGATGGCAAACAAGCGAGCGTGCCCTCTCCCAAGTGTCCGGGCGGGGTTCAGGAAGTGAAAGTCACGTTGCCACAGAATCTGGCGGATTGCTGGGCTGGCGGCAAGTTGATCAAGACCGTGAGTGGTGACGTCAAGTGCTCGAGCATCCAGATGATCAAAAGCGGATGTGATTCTTCGATGGGGGTTTCCTCCCTTGCGCAATCCCTCGGATACCTTCCGCCGGGAGATATTGGTCCGGACGAGGTGGTGCAGGACAAGCTTAACGAAGGCGGTACCATCATCGGATGCGGCGAGTGGAAGGAAAAAGGAGTCTTCTTCGTCCAGATGGATTTGCAGCCGGTGATCCAGGACGAGTGCAAGAAAGAAGTCGGGAAAAAACTCTTCAGTTACTGTATATATTCCGCGAACACGGCATTCCCCAACGCGGGAGACAGATGTACCTGGCCGTGATTGTTTGACGCGGGGAGACCAGGATGAATGAATCGAACATCAATTGCGCTGGCACAAGCCGGCGCGAAGTCATTTTGGGGGCATTGAGGACGATCGCGGGCGCCAGCCTCCTGGGACCGGCGGCGTTGGCCGCGGGCAAGTCTGATGAGAAATCATCAGGGAAAAAAGTTGCCACGACCAAGGGTGGGCGGTCGCAAAAGGCGGACCTGCGATGCGGAACTCAGCAGGGACCGACCAACGCGGAGATGCTGGATTTCTTCAAGCGTCATGGTGTGACAGACATTTGCGGTTACCCGGTCGATGAAGGCAACAAGGGTTATTTTTCGGAGTCTGACCTGGCGAAGTGCAAGGACCTCTGCGAGCGTCATGGCATCAACCTGGCGATGATTCCGTTGCCTTTTTTGACGTCCAGTCACGTGGATCACGAAAAACGGGCAGCCATCATGATGGGGAAGAGTCCCGACCGGGATCGCGACATCGAGGACGTTTGCCGGACGATCGAAGCCTGTGGGAAGGCCGGCATCCCGTCGGTGAAGTACAACATGAGCCTGTTGGGGGTTCTTCGGACCGGAGAGACCCCGGGGCGCGGCGGCAGCCAGTACAGCACCTGGCGCGAGGCTGATGTTCCGGCGGCGAAGCGCGATCAACTGACGCGTGCCGGGAAGGTCCCCGCGGATGAGTTCTGGCGCCGGATCGAGTATTTCGTGAGGGCCGTCATGCCGGCGTGCGAGTCGGCAAGGGTCCGCGCGGCGTGTCATCCGCACGATACGGGGACGCCACCCGGGGGCATGTTCGGTATCGACAACGTCCTCGGGACGGTGGATGGGCTCAAGAAGTTCGTTGGCCTGAGCCAGAGTCCGTATCATGGCCTTAATTTCTGCGTAGGTACGGTGTCCGAAATGCTCCAGGATCCGCGCCGGGAAATCCTGGAAGTCGTCGACTGGTTCGCCAGCCGGGGGCGCATTTTCAACATTCATTTCCGCAATATCCGGGGAAAACGTGGCGATTTCATGGAGGTTTTCCCGGATGAGGGGGATGTCGACATGGTGGCCGTGGCGCGCGTCTTGAGGGATCGCGGATACCGGGGGATGCTGATGCCGGATCACGTGCCTCATCATGACGACGACCCGAAAGGCATGCAGGCCTTTGCCTACGCCCAGGGCTACATCAAGGGTGTGATTCAGGCGTTGGGGTAGGACTTGCCAGAACCATCAGCCCGGTGGTAAGACCGGGCCCTGTTTTGTTTTTTGTTAAGGGGATTTACCATGGCCCGCTCAAGAGCCCGCGACATCATCAAGCTCGTTTCCACCGCTGAAACCGGCTACTACTACACGACGACCAAGAAAAAGGGTAAGGACAAGCTTGAACTCAAGAAGTTTGACCCGGTCGTTCGCAAGCACGTTGTCTTCAAAGAAGCCAAAATCAAGTAATTGAATCTGGCGTCTCGCAATCCGGATCTTTATCTCAAGCAGCTCTTGCTTGGGCCCATGGAGAATTTTGTCTACCTCCTTGGTAGCAAATCCTCTCGCGAGTGCCTCGTCGTCGATCCCGCCTGGGACATCCAGGCGATCGAGGACGCGGCGGCCTCGGACGGAATGAAGATCACAGGTTGCCTCATCACGCACTATCATCCAGACCATTGCGGTGGCCACTTGTGGGGCCACGACATCGAGGGCGTCGCGGAACTAGTCGGGCGCCATCCTGTCCCCGTTTATGTCCAGGCTGACGAACTCGAGGGCGTGCAGAAGATCACGGGCCTGAGCCGTTCTGATTTCAAGGCGTGCCGCAGTGGTGACGTTATCGAAGTGGGGGATCGCAAGATCACCCTGATTCACACACCTGGTCATACGCCTGGCAGCCAGTGTTTCCTTTGCGACGGGGCCCTTGTCTCGGGTGATACCTTGTTCCTGTCAGGTTGCGGGCGTGTGGATTTGCCCGGTGGCAGTTCGGAGCAGTTGTTCGAAAGCCTCTCGACGAAACTGGCAAAATTGCCGCGGGACACGATCGTTTATCCGGGCCATCATTACGATGCCAAACCCTCTGCCCCCGTGGGCGAACTCCTGAACTCCAATCCATTCCTCAAAGCGCAGACCATTGAAGAGTGGCGGCGCCTTTTCGGGCGTTGACCGCTCTGGACTTCGCCTAGCGGCGCCCGAGTGCGTCGCCCAACACGTTGCGACATTCGGATTCGAAGGTACTGACCGCGATTTCCGGCGGGATACTGTCGTGACCGGCCTGGTCCATGTTCCTGGCGACTCTGGAAGACGGAAAAAGGTATTCGCGTAGCGACTGGGGCACTCGCCGCCAGAGGGAATCCTTGACACGACCACCCGCGCGGAACGTGGCTGCGGCCAGTCGGAATGCCGGCGCGGGACAAGTCAGCAGGCAACCTTTGACGCCAGTCAATTCACCCACAATTGTCGACGGGTTTGCCGGGCTTTGCGCGCAACCCGCGATGAATCCGTCACAGACGTCGGCGGTGCTTTCCAGCGCGGCAGACATCTTGAATTGTTTGCCCTGCGCGCCGCATTCCGCGAATTGCGACATCAGGTGACAGATGCCGACGGCCTTGAAAGGACCGTGAATGCTGCCTCCGAGTCCACTGCCCGCGGCCGTCTCCTGAAAGGGATTGGCAGGGCCGAAACCGTAACCGAACGCCGCCCCGAAACATGTCTTTTCAGCTGGCGACATGGTGCACATGCGCGACGTGCGGACACAAGGCGTGTGAGCGCCGATGATGCCCGACATGACATCGTCCGGATAGCCATTGACAAGAGTCGCGCACGACGGACAGGCGCCGCCGTTGACGATACGGGCAACATGATCTTGCAGGCATCGCCGGGTGATCGTCGCGAAGTCGCGGTAGGCCGGCATCCCTGCGCAGTTGATGCCGCCGATCACGCCGATCGCGCCCCCGCGTGGTTGAGCCATGCTTGATGCGCCGCGGCAAACGCGCTCGTAACCCTGTAGTCGCGCCTTGCATTCACCGTCACAGTCCGTGAGGCAAGCGCGGATGTTCCCGTACCACTCGCAAGCCTCATAGGCGTTTTGCGCGGCGGATTGTTCGACCCCTCTACGTGGATCGAGGGCCGTTGGCTGCAGGGGATCGCATGGGGTCGCGGCAGGCGTGCTGGCGTTGCGATTAGAACAATGTGCGCCTGGGGCGGACTTTGTCGATTCCGGTTGAGGGAGAGTTTCAGGCATGTCCGGCGTGGATGAAATAGACGATGTGGAATCGTGTGGCGTGTTGGTTTGATCCCCGGCAGCCTGCAGCGCATCGACATAATCAAGATAGCTGGAAGATCCGAGCAGGTTTGCCAGGTCGCGATTCGCCTGTTCCATGTCACCAGCGTCGGGAACGTATTCCCCGTCCGTAAATAGTGGCGCCTGGGAGCCGCGCGCCGTCAGGTCGCTGGATCGGGATTGCAACGTGTTGCAGGCCATGGCGAGCGGAATGAACGCCATCAAATTGACGATCAGGGTGAGAGAACGCGCGCGCATCGATTCCCCGGGGTGCTTCGTCATGTTAACGTCTCTGTCTCAAGTGTGGCGCATCGCGTCACGCGGTTCAACCCTTCCTGATAACGGGGATGCTGGACAAGGCGGAAGCCCTGGCGGCGCAAAAGAAATTCGATGTCGGTAACTTGCTTGTGGCGCGCCTTGCGCCAGACCAGTTCCACTTCATTCGTCAGGTTCAGATCGCGTGTGACACGGTGAAGTTCGGGGCCTCGCCATGACCCGTGAATTCCTGGCGACGATAAAGGCATCGGATTTCAGGGGGTGGGAGACCCGGAAGACCCTGAATCCGAGGCGTGAGGGGAAATACCTGCCCGGGGATGAGTATTTGATGGAGCACGTCATCCCGAATTTTTATTTTCATGTGACGACGGCGTACGCGATCCTGCGCCATAACGGAGTCGAGATAGGGAAGGCTGATTATCTCGGGGTGATCAACTACCGGGATTTGTGAGGGGAGAGGATCCTTCGCCCTCCGGGCTCAGGATGACGGATGGGGAGAGGATCCTTCGCCCTCCGGGCTCAGGATGACGGGGGCTCAGGATGACGGGGTCAAAGTGACTTGTGGTCGTAGAGGGCACGGTAGGTGCCGCGCGCGGCCAGGAGTTCCGTGTGGGATCCCCGCTCGATGACGCGTCCGTCTTTGATGACGAGGATCTGGCTGCAGCGTTGGACCGTGGACAGGCGGTGCGCGATCACAATCACTGTGCGGTCGTGAAGCATGGCGTCGATGGCCTCCTGGACCCGGCGTTCAGATTCTGGATCGATGCTGGACGTGGCCTCATCGAGGATCAGGAGAGCCGGGTCGGTGGCCAGCGCGCGGGCAAAGACGATCAACTGGCGTTGGCCGTGGGACAGGTTGGCGCCTTGTTCCCGGACCGGAAAATCGAGGCCGCCTGGCAACTTCGTCACGAAATCACCGGCACAGACGGCGTCCAGCGCGCGAAGGATCGCGGCGTCTGTTACCCCATCACGCCCGAGAGAAATATTGAAGCGAAGGGTCCCGTCAAAAAGAACAATATCCTGCGGGACGATGGCGACTTTCTTTCGCAGTGATTCCGGACTGACACCGGAGATTTCTGTCCCGTCGATCCGGATGTTGCCCTGGTAGCCTTCGTAAAGGCGCGCCAGCAATTTGATGATGGTCGACTTGCCGGATCCAGTCGGGCCGACGAGGGCAAGGCTCTTCCCGCCTGGTAAATCAAACGTCACGTCATGGAGGACATCCTTCGTTCCATAGGAAAAAGTCACGTGGTCAAACGTCACGTGTCCCTGGATTGGCTCGAAAGTGGCTTCGCCGCTGATTTTGTCTCTTGTTTCCAGCAGGCCGAAGATTCTCTCGATGGAAGTGAACGCGCCTTGCAGCATAGCCATCTTGTTGCCCAGCTGCTTGAGTGGCTCGAACAATTGCTGGACGTACTGGATGAACGCGACAAGCACCCCCGCGGAGATTCCAGCGGCCTCCGCGGCGACCGCGTGTCCGGGAGCCAGATGCCGGATCGCGAGCCATAGCACAAGTCCCGTGGTCATGGCCGAGAATCCATCGAGGACCGCGAACATCACCGCGTCGAGGACGACGCTGCGCATCTGGGCGTCCCGGTAGGTTTTGTTGAGATTTTCGTAACGGCTCGCTGCGTCAGGGGCCGCATTGAGGAGTTTCACGGTGGCCGCGCCGTAAAGGCATTCCTGGGTATACGCGTTGAGCGTGGCCAGATGCTTGCGCGCGGAGACCATCGACTCGCGCAGGGCACGAGAGAACTGCCGAACGACGACAATGAGGACCGGGATCATGACGAAAGACATCAGCGCGAGACGCCAGTCCAGAAGCAGCATGCCGATCATGCAACCTGCGAGGACAGCGAGATCCACGATCGAGGTCAGGACACCCTGGTTGAGGGATTCGCTGAGGTTGTCGAATTCGCTGGTCGCCCGCGTCACGAGGGCGCCCGACATGGACCGGTCGTGAAAACTCGCAGACAGGCCAAGGACGTGACGAATGACAGATTCCCGCATGGAACGGATCATGTTGTGCACGGCCCATGAAGCCGTGACGGTCTGGCCTGTCCTGCCGGCATATTCAAGGAATACAACCGCGAGGTAGATCAGTCCCATCGACCACAAGAAACCGGTGTCGCCGGGAATGATGCCTTTGTCGATGGTCGCGCGCAGGATCAACGGCAACGCTGCCTGCATCAACGAGATGAGCGGCACCAGCACGACGGCAATCAGCACAAGCCTGCGGTACTGGCGCAGCCATGGCCACAGTTTGAGAAGGTCACGGAAGGTACCACCGCGAGTGCTCACCGGGATTCTCCGTGCGCGCCGATAACGACGAGGCAGACGTCATCCTTGACGGATCCGCCCGCGGTGTGGGTACGGAACGCGGCGACCAGCCCGTCCCGGATGGATGCGCTGGTTTCCCCGTTCTTGATCCGGGACAGGCATCTGGTGAACTGGCGGTGGAATGTTCGTCCGTCAGCGGAGCGGCCGTCCATCAGTCCATCGGTGAACAACACGAGACGGGAGCCTGGTTCAAGGCGGAAGGTCGAGTCCGTCGAGGAAGTCCCGGTTTTCCCGGGCATGACTCCAAGGTTTGTCATTCCCAGGTTCATGCCCAGTATTGGCAACAACCCGCCCGTCAGGGCACGCGCGCGCATGGTCCCTGAACGGGTTGGCTCAAGCAGCACCGGATACTGGTGACCGGCGTTGGCAATGGTGATCGTGCCCTGATGGAAATCCAGTTTCACCGCCACGCAGGTCATTTGCAAGTTGGTATCGCCGCTCACTTGTTCAACGACGCGGGCGATCATCGCAAGGATTTGCGAGGGCTGGTCAATCAGAGCCCCGACGGGGTTGATTCCTTGAAGGCACTTGAGGCTCTCGAGGGCCCCAGTAACCGCGGTCGTGATCATGCTCTGCGCAATCCCGTGTCCAGTGACATCGCCCATCAGCAGATATATGACCCCGTGTGACGGGTCATTGATCACATGCGTCCAGTCGCCGCCAACGCGCAGGACCGGTTCGTAATGAAAGGCCGTGTCGGCTTGTGTGCCGGACGACGAGAGTCCCGCCACGGTCGATCTTTGGACGCCCTCCGCGACCTTGAGCTCGGCCGACATGAACGCTGATTCCCGGATGAATGCCTGACGGATCATGGCGACCGTTGCCAGCGACGTCAGCGATTTCAATAGGGAATACACCTGCGGAGCCAGCGGCGCGTCAAATCCGATCACGAAGTCGCCAATGTGACGATGTCGGGACTTCAACGCGAACCGGTGCCGCGCCTCGTCGCGGACGCCGCTCATCGCCTCTTCAATCTCCGCGGTCGCGTCGTGGCCGTGGGTCGCGACTGGTTGCCCGGCGATGAACAGCCTCGAGGGGGGCGCGTCCGGGGCGCTGGAGGCTGGCATAAACGCGGCGACAGACGGCCTTGTCAGGCGAACCGTGCTCCTGAGGGTTTGTTCAATCAGGGTCGCGGTGTCCGGGCCCGAAAAGATGTCCATGATGGCCGAATTCAGGATTTCCAGGCGTTGGCGGTTTTCGTCAATCGCCGCCTCACGTACTTTCAGTTCGAGCGCCATGGAATTGACGCTCGTGTTGATTCGATGGACCTCCTCCTGGGCGGAGTCAGGAAGCTGGAACCGGTAGTCGCCGCTGGCGATGACGTCGAGGCCCCGGATCAAACGATCCATCGGTTCCCGCAGGTAACGCGTCATGAGGCGGCGTGTTCCGACGTTGACCGCGGTGATGGCAAGCGCGAGGGCAACGGCGAGGAATGCGAGGGTTCCGGCCTGACGGTCCCGGATCGCGGCGTCCGTGAAGGAAAGGGTCAGTTTGCCGATCACCGCGCCGTTGCGTTCGACCGGCCTGGTCAATTCGATGCGCGGGGTTTCTCTCGTTTTCCAGCGCTCAATCATGATTTGATCGTGCTCGTCGACCAGACGGGCGCCGGTGATGATGTCCGATTGCAAGTAAATGCCGATGATCCGCTGGATCTCGCGATCGTCGATGTTCCAGACCGCGCTGGCGAGGACTTCCGTGGCGCTTTCGGCGAGTTCCTTCGACTTCATGTCGAGGTTCTGCAGGTCACGGTTCCATGAATAAAAGAAATTCAACAGACCGAGGATCAGGAACGCGACCGTGACGAGCACCGAGAGGCCGAAGCCAAGGTCTCCGGCAACCGTGCGGCGCGCGGGCTCGAACTTTCCAAAAAGCGGAATCCGGTATCCTCGATTGCCCGTCATGATTGAGCCTCATCATTGTCCGGTGGGCTGCTGGCGTCAGCCAAGTGCCCGATCTGGCCCTGGACCTCTTCCCATGGGCCGGAGGCTTTGATCCTGCCTTGATCGAGGACCATGATCCAGTCGCATGCTTGAAGTACAGAGGGACGGTGACTTGCGACAATGATCGCGCAGCCGCGACGCACCAGGGTCTCGACGAGACGCACTTCGGTGATCTGGTCCACCGCGGAAAGGACGTCGTCGAGCAACATCACTTCGTATTGACGTAGAAAAAGGCGAGCCAGGGCCAGACGTTGTTTTTGGCCACCAGAAAGGCGAATGCCTTTCTCGCCGATTTCCGTCTGAAAACCATTTTGCAGGCCCCTGATCTCGTCCAGCAGCATGGCCTCGGCCGCGGCCCGCTCGATGTCCTCGTGTGATGGTTCATGGTCGAGGCCGAATCGCAGATTTTGTTCCACGGTGTCTGAAAAAAGATGGACCGTCTGGGACGCCATTCCGCATTTGCGGCGCAGTTCGACCGGATCCATGGAGAGAACATCCCTTCCGTCGAGGAAGACGGTCCCAGCCGGAGGATCATAGAGGCGGACGAGGAGTTGCAGCAGGGTCGTCTTGCCACTGCCGACAGGTCCTGCGATCCCGACACGTTGTCCAGGCCGCAAGTCGAACGAGATGCCCTCAAGGCGGAAACGCGCGGCGTCATCGCTGTACTGGAAGTTGAGATCCCTCACCGAGAACACGGCTGGCGCGCCAGAATCAACGGACGTTTTCCGGGAAGATGGAGTTTTCTGGAGCGCGGGCGCCTCTGACGCCACTGCCTCGATCTCGTTGAGGCGGATGACCGCAGTCCTTGCCCGCTCATACATGGCAATGATCATGCCCACCGCGGTCAGGGGAAAACTGAGGAATCCAATGTAGACATTGAACGCCAGGATATCGCCGACGGAGAGGCGGCCAGCGATGGCCTCGTATCCGCCGTAAAAAATAACGGTCATCTGGCCGACTGAAGCCAGGCAGCTCATCAATGGGAAGACCGCGTTGCGGATGAAGACCAGTTTCATGTTGGTCTGGTAAACCGCATCGTTTTCCGGCCTGGTCCTGTCCAGGAAAGCCTCCGCGGCGCCGCTTTGCTGGACGATGTGGACGTTGACGAAAGCCTCCGTGACCTTGTTGGTCAGGCGTCCGGTGGCCTCCTGGTTCTGGCGCGAGAAATCCTGGAGTTTTGGCATCGCGAAACGCGTGATCACCACCATCAGCGTGAGGGGCGCGAGGCAGGCGAGGGTCAGGCCGACATGGATCATTGCCATGCGGCTTATGATGAACGCGCACAAGAAGGCGAGGTTCAGGACTTGGAGCAGCCCGAAGGCGAAGAAAACACGCAGTTGTCCAATGTCATTGGCAAGGCGCGAGATGAGGTCTCCCATCCCGAAATGATAGAGAGCCCTTTGCGGCAGGGTCAGCAAGTGATTGAAAGCATCTGTGCGGCAGCGGGCCTCGATGGTCCTCCCGGGCCAGAAGACGAGGATACGCGAAAGGGAGCGGATCAGGACCTGAAGAACCCCGAGGGCGATGATCAACATGGCGATGCTGGAAAGGTGATTCCATGGTGCCGGCGTGCCGGGTTTGAAAGTCTGGAAATCCCGGGCGCCGATGACGTTGACGACTTCCTTCGCGAGTTGCGGAATCTCGAGGGTGATCAGGTTTGTCGCCGCGAGCGCGACAAAGCCGAAGATGTACCAGGGCCACAAAGGTATGGCGTAGCGGCGCGCGAAGCCTGCCAGCGCGTTGCTCATTGGACGCGCGCCGGATGCAGAAGTGAGCGAGGTGGTGGCGCCACTTGCGCGAAACGGGATTCGAGGATTTCCTCGCGCTGGTGACGGGCGGCCGGCCAGGGCATCATCTGTCCCGAGCCGTTGTGCAGGAAAAACGCCGCCGTCGCCAGGTCGGCCGCGTAACCAGCGATGTGAGTCGCGAAAATCGTTATGCGGCCCGACTCCGTCCGGCGTTGGATTTCCTGCCGGAGCGCGGCGATGTGTCCGAGATCCAGCGCTTCGAAGGGTTCGTCCATGACGAGGACACTTGGATCATGCAAGGTCGCCACGGCCAGGCCGACCCGTTTGCGCATGCCGGCAGAGAGCATGCCGACAGGGCGCTGCGCGAAAGCGGTGCAGTCCCAGTAGGCGAGGGCGTTCGCGGCGTGCAGCGCGTCGCCCGTCAGCATCCCCGAGGCATAGAGGCAGAGCTCCCGCGCGGTTGCCCAGGGTGGTAACAAGTTGTGTTGTGGCAGATAGCCAAAATCCTTGCGGACGGCTGCGACGGGGGCGCCAGCCAACGTCACGGAACCTGACGACGGGCGGATGTTGCCGGTCAGGATCTGGAACAGCGTGCTCTTGCCACTGCCGTTGGGCCCGATGACCGCAAGGCATGTGCCCGGAGCCAGATCCAGGTCCACCGGTCCAAGCTTGAACGTGTTGTCACCGGAAGGCGCGGCCGGAAACGTCTTGACCACGGCCGTGGCGCGCAGGTCCAGTTTTGTTTCTTTGGGATCGTTATGGCTCAACCCGGTCACCTGACTTCCAATGGAATCTCGGCCTCAAGGCGCTTGTTCTGATGCTGGACAAGAAAGACTAGCACCACCGGCCAGAGCAACAAAGCAGCCTTTGTCGCGATGATGGCTGTCGCCAGAAAGAGGCTTGCCATCAACGAAGTCATCCACTGCACAAGGGGCCGGCGGACGTCGATTTGCCAGAGCAG
Organism: uncultured bacterium; assembly: GCA_963923405.1. GTDB lineage: Bacteria > Bdellovibrionota_B > Oligoflexia > Oligoflexales > RGVZ01 > RGVZ01. Next base: position 12,015 of record CAWUNT010000014.1, read on the forward strand.
GGCGGGCATCAGCGACGGAGCTGTCGCCGCTGCGGCGGTCGCCGTGAGCATGGAATCACCGCGCCCGCAAATGGCCGTTATGAGCGCGGCAGTGATCGCAGCCAGAAGGCTGACCATCACACCACTGCCGGCGTGGCTGCGCGCCATCTGCGCGGGAGTTATGCCGAGGGAAAACTCGAAATGGGACGACGCGTTTCCCGAAGCCGCCTCGATCGCAAGGGGCAACGCGGCGAGCCAGCCGGCCAGCCACGAGAAAACGGCGACGAACGGAGTGGCGACGGAGTTGGACGCGGCTGCTGCCATGCCAGCGAAAGCCAAGGTCGCTGCCCCCCAGAACCACCAGGTGACGGGCGCCCGAAGCAGCAATCCGGTACGCCAACGGATCATGGTCGCGAGGCGTGATCTGGTTCCGTGCGGCGCAACGAGGGAGAACGAAAGGCTTGTTGTGAATGGGGCGGAGCTGGACTCCCGGGAGGCGCCGGTTGACCCGGCGCCGGAAGTTCGACGGGTGATCGTCGCGGTGGCGACGCAGATGGCGGTGATCACCAAAGTTGCGCCGGCAGCGAATGGAGCCAGTTGGCCCTGGAAGAGATTGCGCGCCGCGACCGTTACGACCGCCGCGCTGGCGATTCCCGTCAACGTGGCGATCGCGTAATCAATTATTTTGGCTGTCATTACCGTATGTTCCGCATCCAGTCCGATCAGGCCGCAAAGCGCGAGCCACCCCATCGTGGAATCTTCCCGGACCATTTTCCGTACCAGCAAGGTCCCGGCAGCGACGATGACGGCGCAGGCCACCGCGGTAGCGCCCGCGGTGATTCCGGGGGCCAGCGCTGCGATCTCCGGCGAGAAAATGTCACGGAAAACATGGATGAAGAGCGAACCGAATACGGTCAAGGCGACCAGGCTGGTCACTGCCTCGGGCAGGCCATGCCGGGTCCGCCGCATCCACGAAAGCGCGATCCCGCGCCAGGGCAGGGGGGAATTCGCGCGTCCGGAAGGCAGCCGGAACGGCCCGTCCTGATTGCTTTTTAAGGGAAGTCGTGACATGACAGGGGCGTCAGGGATCTCGGTAAAAAGGTTTCGTCGCGGGGACCGGTTTTCACGCATGCTCGATGTACAAGGATCAACGATATCTCGTTCTCACGCCATCCAAAATGTTGGCGTATCGGGACTGGAATATCCACTGACAGTTGACCTGGGTGGTGACGTATTCCGCACAGGCGCCAGCTGGACTTTGGGAGTCAGCCTGCCGGCGGATCAGCGTGGCGCGCACATGTCGCGGTTTGTTGAGACCGTCGATTCCCTTGGCGACAGTCCGGTGTCATTGAGTGGAATGGTGGCGTTTACCGGGCGCGTGCGGGAAACGCTGGAAGCCCGGCGCGCGTCCTGTGAGACGCGATTCACGTGGTTCCGCCGCGTGTACGCTCCGGTTTCGCGCAAGTCGGCCCTGAATCCGTACCTGGTCGCGTGGCATGTCGAATGTGTCGATGACGGAAACTCCCGTGCCACGGTGACGGTTGAGGTTCCAGTGAAGTCTCTTTGTCCTTGCTCCAAGGCGATTTCAGATCGTGGAGCCCATAATCAGCGGTCGCGGATAACCGTCTCCCTGCGTGGTTCAAACCAGTCGGTCGCGATGATGCCGTCTCTCGACCGCGTGATCGCCATGGTTGAGTCCCATGCCAGCTCTCCCGTGTATCCGGTGCTCAAGCGCGCTGATGAGAAGTTTGTAACGGAGCATGCCTACGACAACCCGGGTTTTGTCGAGGATCTTGTCCGGGCTGTTGCCGGTTCCCTTGGGGATTTCCCCGGGGTCGAGGCTTTCAGGGTCCATGTCCGCAACGAAGAGTCGATTCACGCTCACGACTGTTTCGCCGAGATCAATTCAGAAAAATGGTAATAAAAAAGCCCCACCCGCTCGCGCGGACGGGGCAGTAACCGGACCGGAGTCCTGATTACTTCTTGGCCTTCTTGGCAGCCTTCTTCTTGGTTGCCTTCTTCTTGGTTGCCTTCTTCTTCGTAGCCTTCTTTGCGGTCTTCTTCTTAGCAGCCATCGTACACTCCTTCGTTTAAATGCGGTTGATACTCAATGGAATGCTCGGGCATTCCCATCTTGCTCAACCAATCTAAAGGTGACTCTAGAAATATTATTACAGAATTTTTTAGCGATGATCAATTATTTGAGAGGTCGAATTGAATTTTTTATTTCAATGTGAACTTACTTGAGACATCCGGCGGCGAAAAAAACTTCTTCAAGATTTATTTTCGGATCGAGACATTCCAATCCGTATCGATACAAATCGCGTTTTCCAAAATCCTCTTTGCTCCACACGATTCGCAGTTTGATGACGTGCCTTTTCTCGACGGAGAGTGCCACTTCAGCCCCGTCTTCGACTTTCTCGCTCATGATGATGCCGAGTCCGTGTTTGCTCACGTCAATCGGTCGCGCGGAAAGTGTGCGATCCGTCTGCACGAGGAAAAAGCGGCCCGGCATCAAACCCGTAAGGGTTTTCCGCTCTTCGTTTCTCCGCTCCTTGAATGCCAGTTGCAGCCTGGTCATTTTCCCGTTCCTCTCCCGCGAGCACGAAATCACCCAATAAATGACAAGTTTCCTCAACCTGTTGAAAAGGGATTCGGAAGCATCCCGGAAAACCATGAGTGGTATCCGGTAACATAGCGTAACTATTAAATAATGCGGACGCTTATTGAGTTGTTGAAAACGTCCGGGGTTTCGTACGCGAAATCGAACTGCCCGGAATCGGTTACAATATCAATGAAGGAACCGAATTTCGAGAACCGCAGGAGGAAGCCCATGATCGCGATATTTCCACGCCTTGCCGCATGCGCTGCCGCCAAAGACATCGAGAAGCTCGCGGTCATGGTCCGCACGCAATACGGTTTTACGAGTCCCGCGCTGGACGCGTCCGCGCTATTGACTGCCATTGGAGTCGAGAATGAATCGTTGCAACTGGATTGCGCCGGAAACCTTCTCGTTCGCGATGAAAAGGGCCAGTTCTCGGTGATTGCCCTGGTCCCTGCTGGAGTCTCGAATGCCGTGAGGCAATTCCGCCTTGCCCACCTGTTGGGTCATTTCCTTCTCGATGTCCAGGGTGGCATCGCGTCCGGAACGTACAAGGGACACGGGTTTCGCGAGGTGACATGTCCCTACGCGCGTTACGTATCCGGAACTTCCGCAACCGCGGTGGGTGAAACATCTTCGGAAGAAGCCTCGGCCGAAGATCTCGCCGATGAGTTCGCGGCCGCGGTTCTTTTGCCCAGAAGCCTTGTCGA
>CAWUNT010000015.1:0-14703 GCA_963923405.1 uncultured bacterium
TCGAGCAGGGCGTGGATGTGGTTACTTACACCTTTGACGGCGATGTCGACGAAAATTTTCGTCACAAGGAAGTTCCGCGCGTGGCGGCGAAGCACATCAATTTCGTGCTTGAGAACGTTAACAACTTCAACTCGGTCGGAATCAGGGAGTGGGTTTATCTTGTCCGTGACCTGAGTGCCCTCGGCAGCCTGTGTTTCAAGCGTTGCTCCGTCACGATGATCGACCAGATCAACATGGTCCCGGATTCGCTCGGCAACGGCGTGGTCGAGTCGTTCTACGCGCCCTACGCCTGCGACGAGCATGGCGAGACAAGCCGGTTGATCGTCACCAGGGATCATACGAGCGAGATCATGTCGCATGAGGCTCCAGTCATGACATGCGAACACTGCAAAAAGAGATTGGATTTCGACGCTCTCGAAGACGCGTATTTCATGTTTGTGAGCTCGACAATATCCAAAGCCTCGTGAGAGAGGTCACTGACCTGCGATGACCATGGATCCGGTGACATCGACGGCATTTGAAGGTCTGGCGCTCGAGTTGCTGCCGGCCTTGCAGCAGCGGCTTGCCGCCTTGGCCGCGTTGCCCGCGGATGGTCGTCGCTGTGACGAGGTCACGCGTCAACTGATCGTGAGTGCGGTCGATCTCCTCTCGATGCTGCGTCCGTGGGTGGAAGGCAGGGCCGGTCAAGAACATGTTTCCGTTCCGCGCGAACTGGTTGATTCCCTGGTAGAGCACGCGGACTTGCTGGAAATCGATCAACTTCACTTGCATGCCCTCGCGCGCGGATTCACGGCGGCTGCCCAGAAGGATCCGGTGGGGGGGCAAATTGCCAATGTGTCCAAACGCATCGCCCAGGACGTCACTGGCATCAGGCGAATCGCGGCGGGACTGCAGCAGAGGCCGTCTTCAGATCTCGCGGGGGCTTTACGCCGGCTTGTTCTCGCGAACGCCTCCAAGGGCACTTCGCGTTATTCCATTCTCACGCGGTTCGAGGCATTTGGCATGGATCAAACGCAGGTTGAAGTTGCCGCCGACGCGTTTGCCGGGGCCGTGCGGTGTGTCGCGGAGGGGGCAATCGCGCAGGGCGACAATTGTCCCGCGGTTGAGGTTTCAGCCCGTTTGTCGGCCGGTCTTGTGCGCGCGACCCTGCGCTGCCAGGGTTTGAAGTCTCTCGACGGGTTGAACATTGAGGCGTTGGCCCGGGCATTTGCCGCGGTCAAAGGAACGGTATTCCTGATTCGAGGTGATCGTCCGGCGATTGTCTGTGAAATTCCGGCGTCGCTGCGCGTGATGCCGGGAATCGTTGTCAGGGCCGGAGACGAAAATTACGCGCTCCCGGTTCACGGCATTGTCGAGACCATGCGAATCGACCCCGGTCATATCCAGACAATATCTGGTCAGGAGTTCTTGAATCTGCGGTCGATGAGCCTTCCGTTGATTCCTCTTGTAGCCGTCGTCGGCAAACCGGTGATGAAGTCACTTGAGGCCGTACGTTACGCCGTAGTCGTCGCGTCCGGCAGCAACCGTTTTGGCCTCGTCGTCGACAGCCTCGTGGAGCATCGTAACTTATCGTTGCGTCCGCTGGGAGGCAGCCTCGCAAGTCGCCCGGAAGTCATCGGTGGCGCTCTCGACACTGACGGCAACGTGATCATGGTGATCGATCCGCGCCATATCCGCGTGAGTGCCGCCAAGCCTTCCGCGGCGTGATCCTCTCCCCGCTCACAGCGTCTTCATGTCGATCACGAACCGGTAACGCACCTTTCCGGCGATCATTCGTTCGTATGCGTCATTGATGTCCTTGATCGGGATCAACTCGATGTCAGAGACGATTCCGTGCTTGCCGCAGTAATCCAACATCTCCTGCGTTTCCTTGATCCCGCCGATCAAGGACCCGGCCAGTCGCCGCCTCTTGCCGATCACGCTGAAGGCCGACACCGGGATCCGCTCTGGCGACACGCCGACCAGGACCATGGTCCCGTCGCGCTTGAGCAGGTTCAGGTATCCATCCATGTTGTGAGGGGCGGATACGGTGTTGATCATCAGATCCATCGTGCGCGCGTTGGCTTCCAGGGCGCCCGCGGACGAGGTCGCGACGAATGATTTCGCGCCCAACCGCCGCGCGTCAGCCTCTTTGGACTTCGAAGTGCTGAACACCGTGACATCAGTGCCCATCGAGGCCGCGAGCTTCACCGCCATGTGACCGAGTCCACCCAGGCCAACAACGCCCACTTTCATGCCGGGACCGGCTTTCCAGTGGATCAAGGGCGACCACGTCGTGACTCCCGCGCACAGGAGAGGCGCCGAAGCGGCCAGATCGAGGTTCGCCGGGATCTTGAGCGTGTATTTCTCGTCCACGACGATGCAGTTCGAGTAACCTCCGTACGTCGGTGTCTTCAGGTCTTTTTCCAGTCCGTTGTAAGTGACCACCGAGTGGCCTTCGCAGTATTGTTCCAGCCCCTCGCCGCAACTGGCACAGGTGCGGCATGAGTCCACCATGCACCCGACGCCCGCGAGATCGCCGACCCTGAACTTGCGGACTGACGCGCCGGTTTTTGTCACCTTGCCGACGATCTCGTGTCCTGGGACCATCGGAAAGATCGATCCGCCCCACTCGTCCCGCGCCTGGTGAATATCCGAGTGACACACTCCGCAATACGCGATCTCAATCAGGACGTCGTGAGGGCCAACTTCACGACGCGAGAACGAGAAGGGGGCCAATGCTGATGTTGCCGTTTTCGCGGCCCAGGCTTTCGCGGAAATCATTTTTGGGTCTCCTTTACGGGGCGTTGCCGACATTGTACGCTTTTTGAAAATCAACAGGGAGCCTGATTCGATGGCCACCAAGTCGAAATGCGTCCGACGCGTCGTTTTCAATCAAAAGGGCGGGGTCGGCAAGACTTCGATCACTTGTAATATCGCCGCGGCTTTCGCCGCCGCCGGCCTGAAGACCCTTGTGGTGGATCTCGATGCCCAGGGCAACACCAGTCACTACCTTCTTTGCGAGGGCGCTGTTGGTGGCAGGACGATCACCGATTTTTTTGAGTCGACCCTGAGCACCCTGAAAATTTTCGGCCAGCCACTCAGCGACTGCCTTTACCAGTCTGACTTCAAGAACTTGTGGGTGATTCCGGCGGACGCGCGCCTTGCCGAATTACAGCCAAAACTCGAGGCACGTTACAAGGTCTTCAAACTCTCCCAGGCCCTTGATGAATTGATCGACAACCAAAAATTCGACGCGGTCTTCATCGATACGCCACCAGCCCTCAATTTTTACAGCATGAGCGCCCTCATGGCCGCCGACCGCGTTCTCGTGCCTTTTGATTGTGACGCCTTCAGCGCCGCGGCCGTCCAGCATGTTTCTGACATCGTCCAGGAAGTCGCGATGGACCACCGGCCTGACCTGAGTATTGAAGGAATCGTCATCAACCATTTCCAGTCGCAGGCGAATCATCACAAGGCCGCGATTGACACCATCAGCCACCACGGCATCCCACTTTTGAAGCCGTTCCTGTCGCCGTCGGTCGCGATGCGCGAGAGTCACGCGGCGCGTGTGCCTCTGGTGTTTTACAAGCCATCACACAAGCTGTCGGCGGAATTCAACCAACTGGCCGCGCTCTTGAGGAATTCCGGAAGGAACGAAAAAAGCGCGAAAAAACCGGCTCGCACGGCTACGCGGCCGACACAGTCCCGCGTGAACCGGGTTTGAGTTTAGATGGGTAATACCAGTTTCAGAAAACGGATAGTCCTCGTTATCATCGGCGCGTTGATGACAGTGCCCATTGGTGCCGGCCTCGTGTACTTGCAGCGCCCCGCCGCTGTTTTAGCGGCTCTTCTTGCGATGAAATCGAAGTGGAACGAGACTCCGATGATCGACGCCCACGAGTGCACGGGGCGTTGGTCCATTCCTGTCACGGGCAAGGATTCCAGGTGGATTCCGGCATTCCCTGAGACCAATGCGGCGTATTTTTTACTACCCGTCCAGACCAGGAACAATGGCAGGCCAGTGCGGTTCGTGATGGCGGGTGATTTCCCGATGGCTCGCTTCATGAGTCTTGCCCTGTACGATTCTGACTCCGGTCGCCTTTTGTCCAGTTTGCGTGACTCCGCGATCAAACCGTACAGTGAATCAGAAAATCCGTTTTTGAAAAAAGTAGAGCGCGACACTCCGGACAGGCGTTTTGTCGTTCGAGTGGCTCCGCTGGGCTACTTCGCGGATCAGGTGAGCAACAAACTTACATTCCCGAAAGATGTCGATTACATAACCTTGATCCTGCGAGTCTACCGTCCCGATGATGATGCCGCGGGGCACTCCCTGGACGCGACCGGCGGTGTCGGGCTTCCACGAATTCACGCTTATCATGTCGATGATGGAACTCCGGCTCCCGGTTGCCTTTCGGCGTGGCGGCGGCCAAGGCTGGACGTGGATTCCAACCAGCGATTGATCGACGATGACATCGAGCGTGACCAGAAATCGCGGGCAGGGAAACCGTTTCCGTTTTACGCCCATCACCCGGTCAATTCTGGTTTGTTCCCTAATCCGGACGTCACTTATGGCTTCACAAATATCACCCGGTCCCTGGGTGATGTTGTGTCGATCCGGTTCAAGGCACCCTCGTTTTTCAACAGTAACTCGAAAACCCGGTTCATCGACACGCATGCGGATGTTCGTTACTGGTCCGTCTGTTTGAGTGGTCGCCGCGAGACCAACACCGTTGGCTGCGTCGGCGACGCGGAGATGAAAGTCGACAAGGATGGATTCGCCAACGTCGTGATCATCCCGCGGAACGACAAGGAACTCGCCGAGGCGGCGGCCGCCCGCGGCATGTCTGTACTGAACTGGGGCAAATGGATCACCGGCGGATATCGTGTCATCGTCCGGTTCATCGAGAACGAAAATCCGTTCGCGCACAGTTATTCGCGCGTCCCTGACCTGACGACCGCTGACTGGTCCGCGGGGTCGATGGCGCTGGAGGCCTTCGAGGCCGGCAAGGTCCTTGGGGATTACGCCGCGACGGGGACTTACATGTCACGGGCACAGTTTCTGGAGTCGAGCTTGAAATGACGTTTGGATGGCGCCAAACCGCTGATTTTCGATATTTGATGTTAGCCTGGGTTTTAGTCGCCAGCCTCCCGGCCCGATCCGATACCAGCGAATTCGACGACCCCAACTCGTTCGCCAGCGCGAAGCGGGGTTTTATCGCCGCGCCGGCCGGAAAAGTGAAAAACCGTGATGGCGAGATCATCTGGGATTTTGAATCCTTCTCCTTCGTTAACGGTCCCGCACCAGCGACGGTGCATCCTGGCCTTTGGCGTCAGGCCCTCTTGAACAACAACGCCGGTCTCTTCAAAGTGACCGATGGCATTCACCAGTTGCGCGGATTTGACATAGCCAACATGACATTGATCGAGGGGCGGTCTGGGTGGATCGTGGTCGACCCTTTGACGTCAACAGAGACGGCTGAATTCGCGCTGCGTTTCGCGCGCAGCCATCTGGGCGACAAAAAGGTCTCGGCAATCGTCTTCACGCACAGCCACGTCGATCACTTCGGTGGCGCGCAAGGAGTCGCGACACCGGACGAGATCCGGCGCGCCAAGATTCCGGTCATCGCTCCAGCTGGTTTTCTCGAGGAGGCCACCAGCGAGAATGTCCTGATGGGTGCCGCGATGTCCCGCCGGTCGATGTACATGTATGGCAGCCGGCTGTCGCGGTCTCCGGAGGGGCTTGTGGACACCGGTCTTGGCAAGGCCGTCGCCTACGGGACGATGGCGATCCTGCCACCGACAAGGATCATCGCGCTGCCGCGTGAGGAAATGACGGTCGATGGCGTAAAGTTTGTTTTTCACAACGTGCCGGGCTCCGAGGCTCCGGCTGAGTTCACGTTTGAGTTGCCCGAATTGAAAGCATACTGCGGCGCCGAGATCCTGACGCACACGATGCACAATCTCTACACGTTACGCGGGGCGAAGGTGCGCGACGCGCTGCGTTGGGCAGGATATCTGGATGAAGCGCTGGTCGACGCGAAAAACGCGGAGGTATTCTTCGCTTCTCACCATTGGCCTGAGTGGGGCAGGGAACGCATACGGGATTTCATCACAGCCCAGCGTGACATATACAAATACATCCATGATCAGACGGTTCGCCTGATGAATGCCGGCCTGACCGCCGGAGAGATCGCCGAAAAATTACGGTTGCCGCCGTCACTCGATCGGCATGTCGAGGTGCGGGGCTATTATGGCACCCTGCGCCACAATATCCGCGCCGTTTACCAGTTCTATCTGGGATGGTTCGACGGGAACCCGGCCAATCTCGACCCCCTTCCTCCGGTCGAGGTGGCGAAACGATATGTGGAACTCGCGGGTGGTCCGTCGAAAATCGTCGAGGTCGCGCGAGGCGCGGCGGACAAAGGCGATTTGCGATGGGCGGCGGAGTTGTTGAAGCATGCGGTCCTGGCCGGTTCATCGAACCGCGAGGCGCGGGAACTGCAGGCCCGTGTCCTCGAAAAACTGGGTTACGCTGCCGAATCCGCGCCGTGGCGAAATTTCTACCTGACGGGAGCTTTGGAATTGCGCGATGGACCGCCGGAACGCGGTATCAACCGGGCTTCACTGCTGGGTATGCTGGAACACACGGCCACTTCCAACCTTCTTGACGCGATGGCGGCTTCCGTCAATGGTGATCGTGCCGCCGGTAAAAACCTGCGCATCAACCTGATCCTGCCCGACCGGGGTGAGTCACATGTCCTGTGGATCGAGAATGCGGTATTACACCATCGCTCCGGATCACCCGATCCCGCGGCGTCCGCGACACTGACCATCCCGAAGTCCTCGTTGCTCCGTTTCATGACGGGTGCCGCGGGAATCAGGGAGTTCCTGCTCAATCGCGAGATCCGCACCTCCGGCAGTCGTCTGGACTTGATCCGGTTCTTCTCCCTCATTGAGAAGCCATCAGGCGCCTTTCCGATCATGACCCGCTGACTGTTCGGCATTTGTTGATCGACCAAAATCCCGTTGGTCGTATGTTTAAAATTACGATCCCATGTGTCTTTTTTGCCACACGGATTGTGGCCGACGCATATGCCTAGCCGCCGGATATTGTAAATCAATTTCCGATCCTGCTACGATCTTTCATAGTCTATTCCCACTACTGTTGTTGCGAGGATCACCATGACCAATTTTGGCAAACGTCCTTCTGCTTGGAAGCAGCTTGGCGCAGCGGTTTGCATCTCCGGCGTCGCCGGCGCGGCATTCACTGCTCAGGCACTGGCTCAGGAATCCGCTCAGGCCCCGGCCGCAGAGCGTCCCGGACACTACGCGATGTCACCGGAATCCACCACGTTGCCCGAGAAGGTCATGCGTGCCCGCATTCCTTACATCTCGGCGTCATCGTCGGGCGCTGCCTACGACATCGATGGCAAGAAAATCGACGGCGGCCTTTCCGCGAACGTCGTGGCGTCCGGTCTTGCGCTTGAGTACGGAATTTCCGACAAATTGAGCTTCGGTATGCTCGTTCCGTATGTCGTGAAGAACGACCTTGGCATGAATGCCGAGAACTTCAAGAACCAGCGTGGATACCAGCTCAGCAAGCGTAACTTCTACGTTGCCGCTTCGGCATTGATGATGAAGCAGGGCATCTGTTCTGACTTGGGTGCTTGTTCGTCGCTGATCGACACTGGCTACGCATTCCCGTACGACCTGACGGTACAGCTGACGTCTGGCGAGAACCTGACGGTTCCCGCAGGTGTTCCGCTGAATCAGGGCGTTTACCACTTGATCACCAACGCGTCGAAGCCCGAGGCCGGCGAGACTGGTATGGGCGACATCGACCTCGGCCTCAAGTACCGCTGGTTGAACGACGGCACGATGGGCCACGCTGTCGGTCTCGTGCTGCACACGCCGACCGGCAAGTATGAGGACGTTCCTCTCGCGCACCGCGCGACTGGTCGCGGCATCATGGAAGTCGGCCTGCGTTCGAGCTTCGACTACAAGATCAACGATGACTTCGTCGCCGGTTGGCAGCACACGATCGACTACGCGGTTGGCAAGGGCAAGATCAAGCGTTCCAAGTTGCTCAAGAACACGGAACTTGATGATGTCCAGGACGAGGCAGCTGACGGCAGCTTTGCTGACGGCTTCAAAAACAGCAACGAGTTCAAGCGCCCGGGCGTTCGTAACAGCGGTTTCATCGACGTGAAGACCAGCTTGGGCCGGTTCGCTTCGGTGCTGAACCCGCTCGGTGCCAAGGTCCGCTACGGCTACGACCACGATACGGCTGTCCTGGTCGAGGACAGGGAAGACGCGGTTTCCAACGGTTTCCGCGGCGCGACAGAGCGTTCCAGCATGCGTACGCTGGGTCTCGGTCTCGTGTTTGACGGCTTCCAGATGGAAAATCGGGTTCCCGTCCGCGTGACGTGGGATATCGATTCCCCGATCGGTGGATCCAACAAGGCAGTCGCCGCGGTCCGCAATTCGGTGATCACGGAGCTCTATTACAAGTTCTAATCGGTTTTGTCTGACTTAAACGTACCCTCACAGGAAGAGGTAACGACCATGAGATTCGACAAGAAATCAATGTCACGCTGGAGCGCGGCCCTCGCCGCGGTCCTCGCCTCCCAAGGTTGCGGCAAGGCTGTCTCGAACGAGAACATTCCGAAGGCCGCTGATGAATTGACCACCGAGGATGTGTCGGACGAGAGCGTGAAGCTCCGTCAGACCAAGTGGGAAGAACTCGCCGCTGCCCTCGGTATCGGAACGAACCGCGCATCGACATCATCGGATCTCGTCACCCAGCTTGGTACGCCTTCCACATATTTGACGACGAACGCCTCGGCGTTGCCGGGGCTGATGACGACGTTGACGACGCAGTATGCTGCCAAGGCCAACCAGGCACGCTGTGCGGCAGTGGATTCAGTGACCTTCTGGAAGGCAGCTTACGACGCGACTGGCACTGCTGTAGCCGCCAAAGTTTACCTGATGAAGTACAAGCTCCAGACGGACAGCGCTGGAACGGCGGAAGAAAACGTACGTTCAGGCCTCTTTGTCGTTCCGGACGCAGGTGTCCAGAACGCGCGTCTGATCGCCTATGGTCACGGTGGTGATTCCGGTCTCTCATACAACGAGATTGCCGCGAATTTCGGCGCCCTCCAGGCCAGCAACGTCATCGTCGCCCCCGCATTCCCGTCCGAGGCGGTTTGTAACGCGAACACCGGGGACAACAAGGCGTGTGACGCGGAAGGAAACCTTGCTGACGGTGTCGGCACGGCCCTTCCATACGACAATGACGCAGACGACCTTCTCGGCATGTATGACTGTGTTTTCCGTGCCTATGCCACCAACAATGCATCGCCGTACAACTTGTCAACTGCTGACAGCTATCGCACCCGCATCAAGCCTTACGGCGGCACCGGCCCATTGGCGACGGCTCCATTGGCCGTCTTGGCGGGCGCGTCACGCGGCGGGTTGGTCTCCATGGTTGCGGCAGGTCGGATGGGTGCCCATCTCGCCGCAGGGGCAGCGACTGGTGCACTTGGAACCGCCTACGGAAATCCTTCGTTCTTCGGATGTTCTGTTAACTTCGCTGGCCCTGTCGGACCGACGGTCGGCAAGGCCCGCATCTATTTTGAACTTCTCGTGAAGGGTACGATTGAGAACTCCGCGTTCATCAACCTGCCGGGCATTCGCAAGCTCAAGGACTTGTTCAACGATTACATCGCGGGCGAAGTGACGGCTGATGTCGCGAAGATGCGTGCCGTTCAGCGCGACGTGACACTGACCTCTCCGTTGATCACCGCTGCGCTGCAGAACTGGAAGACCTACGCAGGTACGACCCAGAACGCGTTGTTGCAGTCGCGTCGTGGCCGCATGTTGTGGCTCCACGGTGATGCCGATACTGTCGTTCCCGTGACGGATGCACAGTTGCAGTACAACGTTCTTGCCGGCATGACCGCAACCCAGGTTGGTTATGCCAGCGGACAGGTAACAGGAACTTCCACGATGCCTGGTGTCAACGTGACGGCAAGGATCTTCTCAGGCGCGGGTCACTTTGACTCGGCCTACTATACGGCCACGGGGGCTTACCCGGACAATTACGTATCATCGACCTCGATCACTGGCGCGAGCGCCTCGCTGGATGCCAATGCGACGCCGGGAGTTGATGGCTTCCTCAATAGCACAGGCGAGCTGACCTCCACCATGTCGGACACTTTGACGTCATGGCTGGCAAGTTCGACCTACGGTTGCACGTTCTGATCGATTTGCGCCACATGATGGTGGCGTAACGTGAACCATGGATGGTTCAAGAGAGGCGCGGTCCGATCCCGCGCCTTTTTCTTTTGGCGGGGGAGAGGATTCTTCGGGCTGCGCCCTCAGAATGACGGGTGGGCTCAGAATGACGGGTGGCCTCAGAATGACGGGTGGCCTCAGAATGACGAGTTGAAACAGGGTGTTACGGCGATAATGTTATTTTTGGTAAACTTTACGGGTGGTTCACCGACGACGTTCTGATTGGCATGTGCGGCACTGGTGCCGTCAGTCCAAACGGGGAGATTTCTCAGATGAACAAGCCTTGGCTGAAGCAATACGAAGCTGGAGTCCCGGAGACGATTGATCCGAACCGTTACAGCTCGATCCTTCAGATCTTCGAGGAGTCATTCAAGAGTTACGAGTCGCTGCCGGCGTTCACCAACATGGGCGCGACGATCACCTATGGCGATCTGCGTGAACTAGGCCTGAAGTTCGCCGACTACTTGCAGAACGAGTTGAAGTTACAACGCGGTGATCGTGTCGCCATAATGATGCCCAACATCCTCCAGTACCCGGTGGCCCTGGTGGGCGCCTTGTACGCCGGATGCGTCGTCGTCAATTGCAACCCCCTTTATACGCCGCGCGAACTGGAACACCAGTTGCGCGATTCCGGCGCCAAGGCGATCGTGGTGTTTGAGAACGCGGTGGCGACCCTGGAAAAAGTGATCGCCAATACGTCTGTGAAGCATGTCGTGACCACGCAGATTGGTGACATGCTCAATTTCCCGAAGTCACTGATCGTGAATTTCGTGGTCAAGAAAGTGAAGAAGATGGTTCCCGAGTGGAACCTCAGCGGCACGACGACCTTCAAGGCGGCCCTGTCGAAGGGCAACATGAATCGGCTGAAAGTCCCGAAACTGACGCACAAGGATCTCGCGTTCCTGCAGTACACGGGCGGCACAACGGGCGTCTCGAAGGGCGCCGAACTGACCCACGGCAACGTCGTCGCCAACATGATGCAAGCATTCGCCTGGATCAAGGGCCAGTTGCGCCCGGGTGAGGAGATCATCATCACCCCGCTGCCGCTGTATCACATCTTCTCCCTGACGGCGAACTTCCTGATCTTCTCGTCCCTCGGCGGACTCAACGTCCTGATCACGAATCCCCGTGACGTCCGGGCTTTCGTGAAGGAACTCAAGAAGTGGAAGTTCACCGCGTTGACGGGCCTCAACACGTTGTTCAACTTGCTGCTCAACGATGATGAGTTCCGCAAGGTGGATTTCAGCGCGCTGCGCCTGACACTGGGCGGCGGGATGGCCGTGCAGAAGGCCGTTGCCGAGCGCTGGGCGGAGGTTACGAAGTGCCCAGTGATCGAGGCCTACGGCCTGACGGAGACATCCCCGGCGGCCTGCGTCAACCCGATGACGAACCGCGAATTCAACGGATACATCGGAGTGCCCATCTCTTCCACGGAGATCGCAATCCGCAACGACGAAAACGAGGACTGCAAGTATGGCGAAGTGGGCGAGATCTGCATCCGCGGCCCGCAAGTCATGCGTGGTTACTGGAACCGGCCAGATGAGACGGCAAAAGTCATGACCCCGGACGGGTTCTTCAAGTCCGGTGACCTGGGATTCATGACGGCCGACGGTTTTGTAAAGATCGTCGATCGCAAGAAGAACATGATCCTCGTCTCGGGGTTCAACGTTTACCCGAATGAGATCGAGGAAGTCATGGTCAGCAATCCGAAGATCGCCGAGTGCGCGGCGATCGGCGTGCCGGACGAGCATTCTGGTGAGGTCGTGAAACTGTTCGTCGTCAAGAAGGACCCGTCCCTGACGATCGACGAACTCAAGGCATTCGCGAAGGCGAATTTCACGGGATACAAGTGTCCGAAGCACTTTGAGTTCCGCACGGAACTTCCCAAGACGCCGGTGGGCAAGATCCTGCACAAGGAACTCCGCAACGCGGAGGCTGCCTCTGCCGGGACTGTTCCGGTGACCGCGGGAAAGCGTAACGCCGCCTGAGTTTTTATTTTCTCAGGGCGGCGAAGGTGCAGTTGGGTGACGCTGGATTCGCCACCGAGACCTCGTAGAACCTCTCCGTGTAATTCGCCGCGCGACCTGCCGGTGGGTTGGTGAAGACCCATACCGGAGCCTCGTGGTAGATGTTTTCGTACAAGACCACAGGGAATTGGATCTTGCCGCCTTGCCACCTGGTGTTGAAGTGATGATGGGCTGGTGTTGGCAACGCCACCCCATCCGGAAGGCCCGGGACGATGGCAGAACCTGTGCGGAAAAGGCGACATGGAAGGCTGTCTTCCGGCGGCGGCAAGTCCGTCGCGGGAAGTCGCGCCCGCGTTTCAAACAGTTCGACGGCCCGGCCTGTTTTTGAGGTTCCAGTGCCGCCAGCGGTGCCGGAACCCGTCGCGGTATCCTCCCCGGCAACGGCGCCCAGTCGTGGATAAGCCCGGCGGAAATGCGCGATCTTGATCGATGGCTTCGCGATCGAAATTGGTTTGGAATTCTCGCCCGTACCCATGGCGATCAAATAGAACGTTGTCGTGCCGGATTGGCCGCTGGTTGTCGCCCAGTCGAAAATGTTTTGCGTGAAGGCGCCCAGACCGGCCGTCAGCGATACGGCGTTCAAATGGGAACTGATCGCGGTGGGCGCCCGCGAAATTTGCATCCAGCTCGTGGTCTCCGCCAAACGGTCCTCCGCCGTCGCAGAGGCTGACGCCGTGACCAGCGCTGTATCCTCGTCGCCGTGAACCCAGTCCAGACTGGCGAGAGTCTCGATTGGCGGACCTGATGGTGATGTCGAGATGCGCGTCGGCGCGGTGTTGTCCGCTTGACTTGATTCGATGACGCGATCGAGGAAACGCGCCGAGGCCTTCCAGGCCGCAAGGCGCGACACTGGCGAGAACACAATCACCGTCATCGTCGCTGGTTCAAGGACCGTGGCGGCGCAGGTTGGTTTGTTGCCGCTGACGGCGACCTCGAACGTCGCCTCACCCGTCGTGGTGACGCGCGCGAGGCCTGAAATCAACATGGTTCCGCGTACAGAGGGCGCGTCCAGTTTGGCGGGTTCACCGGTCAAGGGCGCGAGGTCGCTGGCGACGCGCAGGGATGGTGTCGCCACAAGTCCGCCACAAGCGGCGCTGTTCTCGCGTCTGGTCTCGATGGCGATCGCGCCCCGGAGCAGCAACAAGTCCCCGGATTCAACGGTCACTTTGCGCGTCCTCAAGACGACAACGCTGGTGTTCCCCATGGTCACGTTCCGCGACAAAACCTTGTCCGTGTCAGCGATCTCGCGCAGGAAATGCCCGGTGACTGCCTTGACACTGTCCACGCGGCGAAAACGCATTTTGTCGGCGGAATTTGAAGTCCCGACCGTGATCACCTTGTCGAGTAGCTGTTCCGGGCTGTCGAAATTGACGGTCTCCCGGGGCGAGAAACCCTTTGAAAGATCGAGTGTGGAAACAGATCCGGCGATGGCGTCCAGATAGGACAACGTGAACGATTTTTCACATTCGCCCGGATTGTCAGAGCAGTCTTTTGCCCCGGAACGGTCGTTGGACGTGTCTTTTTTAGGCAGACAAGCCGCGGCACTGAATGCCGCGGCCAATGTTCCTGCGATCAGGAATGAAATCGATCCGTGATTTCTGTTCTTCATTTTGCCTTTTTTGTGATCGCACCGGTTCCATTGAAGCCGATCGCGGTCATGTTCTCGAGGCGTTCCTGCAACATCAGGTCACCACTGACCACGCCGTCAGCCAGGACCATGTGTTCGCGGGCCTCGAAACCGGGCGACCCGACAACGATATTGATCACGATCTGGCCGGCCCTCTCGGGCAACGCGCTCGCAATATCCAGTTTACGGAACGTGCCGTTCGCCGTCAAAATACGGTCGCCCTTCGCCAGTTGGGAGGCAGTGCGCAGTCCATGTTCCGTCATGAACGGATGCTTGCCAGTCACCTTTACCGTCGTTGTTGATCCGGCAGCCTTGAAACCGATCAAGTACAATCCTTTTCCGGCCTCTGGACCTTTGGTGATCCGGACCACCGGGGCTGTCTTGCCGGTAACCGGGTTCAGGACGAGATCTCCGATTTGAAGCGATTCGATCCTGCGATCCTTGCCGTCAGCCATGCGGATTTTTGTCGCTGGGTCAAAGCATCCGTGCATCGTGCGCTGCTCGGGCGCCGAGACCTGGCGGGCGGAGATCACGCATTTCGCCGTATCGGCTCCGGTGACGGTGGCTTCGAAATTGTGGATGTAATAGTTGCCGTAACCCGAGGGCCATTCCAGTGTCCACACCGTGCGCGCCCGCCTGAATGCCGAGAACTTGAACGTGGCGACGCTGGGGCTGGAGTATTTGATCATGCCGGGCGTCTTGACGTATTTGGTGACTGGGATCGCCAGGCCGTCCGGTCCCCCGGCGATCACGACCGAATTGCTCTTGGCC
>CAWUNT010000016.1:0-14590 GCA_963923405.1 uncultured bacterium
ATCGAAGCTTCGCACCAAAGTGAAGATTCTTGGCAACGGTGTCCGGGGCAAGATTGAGATTTCTTATTTTTCAGCCCAGGAGCTGGAGCGCCTCCTGGCGATCCTCAACGACAAATAACATTGAAATCGGCGGGAAATTCCCGCCGATTTGCCTTGAGCCTTCTGATCCTCTCAGGTAAAAACCAGCGGCCATGTAAAGTGGCGGGCTTCCTTTTTAAACCATGATGATCAGGTGCTCTGATGGCACAGTTGAACCTCGTCCCGGATCCGGCAGTCGTTGGCGTGCAAATCGGTCTTTTTGTCGTCAACATGGCAATTGTCAAAAAACTATTTCTTGAGCCGTATCTTCGTTTGCGTACGAAGCGCGACGCTTTGACTACAGGTAGTCAGGCTGACGCCTCTCGTTTGCTTTACGAATGCGACGAAATCGCGCGCAAGGTTCAAGAAAGCATTGAGGAGGCCGCGGCTAGCGCAGCTTCAGAACGCGAGCGATTCAAGGCCGGAGCATCACAGCGCCGGACGGAGATCATCAAAGCCGCCGAGGAAAAAGCCCGGGCGGAAGTGGAATCCGTCGCTGCGAGGGTGAAAACAGAAGTAGCGGAGCAGCGCGCGATGCTTCCAAAAGTCATTTCTGATCTTACAACTCAACTATTCGCGGCCTCTACGGGCAAGTGATCGGAACCATCTGCAGGTCGAGCCAAACATGGAACACGTCAATCTCATCACCGGAATTGTTCTTCCTTACTTCAATTTCGCGCTGTTTTTAGCGCTCTGCGTATACTTCTTCCGGAAACCACTTGCGGCAATGGCGCAAAATCGTCGAAGCGAATTTGAGGCGGCGATCCGCGAGGCCACCAAAGCCAAGGAAGAAGCACTCCGCAAAAACCAGGAATTGACCACCCGCCTGCGGCAGCTGGACAAGGAAGTGGAAGAAATCCGTCGGGGCGCGGCCCTCGCTGCGGAAAAAGACGCGCAACGGATGGTGACGGAAGCTGAGGCCCTCGCAAAAAACCTGATCGACGAGGCGCGGCGCATGGCAGACGCAGAAGTTGAGCGCGCCAAGAGCGCATTGAAGACAGAAATTGTCGAAACTGTTCGCGAGGCGGTCGTCAACAAGATCAAGCACGACCTCAAGCCGGCGGACCATACTGCGATGATTCAGAGCAAAGTTGGCAACCTTGCTGAGCTCCGCATTTAAGTTGATGCCTCGAGTAGCAGGAGATTTTTGAATGAGCGCGACTAGAATTGCAAACCGGTACGCCAAAGCACTCTACCGGTTGACGGGCGACGACACAAAGAAGGCGAAGGTGTTTCTGGAACAGCTCCAGGTAGCGCGCGCCTTGTTTGATATCGAGCCAGCCGCAAAAGTTCTGAATAGCCCCGTTATGCCACAGGATCTGAAGAAAAAGCTTTTCGAGGCAGCACTGACGACATCCAAGGCTGCTCCGGAACTGCATGCGTTCATCGGTGCTTTGATCAGCGCCGGCCGCGTGCAGATTTATCCTGTTTTCGTTCACGCATTCGCTCAATTGATCAACGAGGCCGCGGGTGTTGTGGACGCCGAGGTTGTCACGGCGGTTGCCGTGGATTCAGATGTGGTGGCAAAGCTCACCGCGTCTTTGGAGAAAATCCTCGGCGCTAAAATTCATGCATCCCAGCAAGTTGACCCGGAACTTCTCGGCGGATTTGTCGTCCGTTTGGGTAACCGGATGATCGATATGAGTGTGAAAACAAAACTTGAAGCGCTCAGCAAGAGCGCAGCTCTATAGTCCAGGAGGCGGTGACCGTGACCTTGCAGAAAATCAGAGTTGAAGAAGTCAGCAAAATCATCAGTGAGCGCATCAAGAACTACGGCCAGGCGGTCGAGCTCCAGGAGACCGGAACGGTATTGACCGTCGGTGACGGCATCGCCCGCGTCTATGGCCTCGAAGGCGCCATGTCAGGCGAACTCGTTGAGTTTGCAAACGGTACCCGGGGAGTTGTCCTCAACCTCGAAGAAGACAACGTCGGCGTCGCTATTTTCGGCACCACCAAAGGGATCGAGGAAGGCGAGACGGTAAAGCGCCTCAAGCAAATCAACAGCGTTCCGGTAGGCCGTGGCCTCCTGGGTCGTGTGGTTGACGCTCTTGGCAACCCGATCGATGGTCTTGGTCCGATCCAGTCTGAAGACCGCGGCGTCGTGGAAGTCAAAGCGCCAGGCATCATCGACCGCAAGTCGGTTCATGAGCCCCTGCAAACCGGCGTCAAGGCAATCGACGCCATGACCCCGATCGGCCGTGGACAACGCGAGCTGATCATCGGTGACCGTCAAACCGGCAAGACGGCCATCGCCATCGATACCATCATCAATCAGAAGGGCCAGGGCGTTGTTTGTATCTACGTCGCGATTGGCCAGAAGGCATCAACGGTTGCTCAGGTGGTTGACCGCCTGAAGCGCGCCGGTGCCATGGAATATACGATCGTGGTTGCGGCGACGGCACTTGATCCGGCGCCGATGCAGTTCCTCGCCCCTTACTCTGGATGCACGATGGGCGAGTATTTCCGCGATCGTGGCGAACACGTTGTCATTTTCTACGACGATTTGTCGAAGCAAGCGAACGCTTACCGCGAGTTGTCGCTGCTCCTCCGCCGCCCACCGGGTCGTGAAGCCTACCCGGGCGACGTATTCTATGTGCACAGCCGCCTCCTTGAGCGCGCCTGCAAGTTGAGCGACGCAAAAGGCGCAGGATCGATCACTGCATTTCCGGTTATCGAAACCCAGGCCGGAGACATCTCGGCCTACATCCCGACCAACGTCATTTCGATCACCGATGGTCAGATCTTCCTTGAATCGGACTTGTTCTTCAGCGGCATCCGCCCGGCAATCAACGCGGGCCTCTCGGTTTCGCGAGTCGGGGGCTCCGCGCAGGTTCCGGCGATGAAGGCCGTGGCCGGCAGCTTGCGCCTCGAGCTTGCGCAGTATCGCGAACTCGCAGCGTTCGCGCAGTTTGGATCCGACCTCGATGCGGCAACCCAGAAGACCCTGGCCCGTGGTGAGCGCCTTGTAGAGATCCTCAAGCAGGGCCAGTATGAGCCTCTGGATGTTGGATCCCAAGTTGCCATTATCTTCGCTGCGACCAAGGGATACCTGGACCAAAGACCTGTCAATCAGGTCAAGGCGTGGGAGTCTGGACTCCTTCAGCACTTGCGCGCCAAGTACCAGCACGTTCTGGACAAGATCAAGAATCGCGCGAAACTGGCGGACGTCGAAGCCGACCTGCGTCGCGGCATCGAAGAATTCGACAAGGGATTCAGAGCGCATGCCTAGTCTGAAGGATACAAAGCGGCGCATTCAAAGCGTACGCAACACCCAGAAGATCACGCACGCCATGAAGCTGGTGTCGGCGGCGAAGTTTGCGCGCGCCAACCACGCGGTCCTGGCAGCGAGACCATACGGAACGGCGTTTGACCGCATCGTTGGCAGGTTGGCTGCGGGCGTGGAAAACCTTGAGAGCATGGAGCTTCTCAGGTTCACGGAGTCACCGAAAAAGATCCTCGCGGTTCTTGTTTCGAGTGATCGCGGTCTCTGCGGCAGCTTGAACACAAACGTGTTCAAAGCGGCTGTGCGTTTCGTCCGCGAAAACCAAGATCAGGGCTGCGAAGTAGAGTTCGCGGCCCTTGGCAAGCGGGCGGCACAATTTTGTCGCAAGGTTGGATTCAAGACGATCATGGAACGCGAAAAGGTGCTCGAGCGCCCTGGCTACCAGTCGTCAAAGGCGATCACTGATGAACTCACGGTTTTCTTCTCGTCCGGAGAGTACGACCGGATCGTTTTGATCTTCCCGGAGTTCAAGAGTGTCTTGTCCCAGACGCCGGTTGTGAAGCAGTTATTGCCGGTGGTGACGCCGGAGTTTGGTGATGAAGAGCACGATACGCTCAACTTCATCATCGAGCCAGACGCTCACACGGTTCTTGAGGGAATGCTGCGCAAGCATGTCATCAACACGTTGTTCCGGGCACTGCTGGAAGGCGCAGCCTCGGAGCATGGTGCGCGCATGACCGCGATGGACTCCGCGACCAAGAACGCGAAGGAATATATCCGCAAGCTGACGCTCCAGTACAACCGGGCGCGTCAAGCCGCGATCACCAAGGAACTCATCGAGATTGTCAGTGGTGCCGAAGCGATCTGATCGCTTACGCGCCGAGCCAGAGACGAACAAAACTTTATTAGACCACGCGAGTTGGAGTTATAAATGGACAAGGCAACAGTGAAAAACAAGCACGGCAAAATCGTCCAGGTCATGGGCCCGGTCGTTGACGTTGAATTTCCGGAAGGCGGCCTGCCCCCGATTTACAACGCCCTGAAGCTCAGCAACCCTTCGATCAACAACGAAAAAGACAACCTGACCCTGGAAGTTGCGCAACACCTTGGTGAGGGCGTGGTTCGTACCATCGCCATGGATAGCACCGACGGCCTCAAGCGTGGTGTGGACGTGCGCGATACCGGCGACCAGATCACGGTCCCGGTCGGTCGCGAAGTACTTGGTCGCATTCTGAACGTCATCGGCGAGCCAGTGGACGAAGCCGGCCCTGTCAAGGCCGACAAGCGTTACCCGATTCACCGTGGAGCCCCCCAGTTCACCAACCTCTCGACTCAGGTCGAGATGCTCGAGACTGGTATCAAGGTCGTAGACTTGATGGCTCCGTACATGAAGGGTGGAAAGATTGGTCTTTTCGGTGGCGCAGGCGTGGGCAAGACCGTTCTCATCATGGAGCTCATCAACAACATCGCTACCCAGCACGGTGGTTACTCAGTTTTCGGCGGCGTGGGTGAGCGTACCCGTGAAGGTAATGACCTGTACCACGAGATGAAGGACTCAGGCGTTCTCTCGAAGACCGCGCTCGTTTACGGCCAGATGAACGAGCCGCCCGGGGCGCGCGCGCGTGTTGCCTTGACGGCACTTTCTGTCGCGGAATACTTCCGTGATGAAGAGAACCAGGACGTGCTTCTGTTCGTCGACAACATCTTCCGTTTTACTCAGGCGGGCGCGGAAGTTTCCGCTCTTCTCGGTCGTATTCCTTCCGCCGTGGGTTATCAGCCAACTCTGGCGTCTGAAATGGGTGAGCTCCAAGAGCGCATTACGACCACCAAGAACGGATCGATTACTTCGGTTCAGGCAATTTACGTGCCTGCCGACGATTACACGGACCCGGCACCGGCTACCACCTTCGGTCACCTTGACGCGTCAACGGTGCTCGAGCGCAAGATCGCGGAACTTGGGATCTACCCGGCTGTTGACCCGCTCGCGAGCTCCTCGAAGATTCTCGATCCGCAAATCGTCGGTGACGAGCACTACTCGACAGCGCGTCGCGTGCAGTTGATCCTTCAGCGTTACAAGGACCTGCAGGACATCATCGCCATCCTCGGCATGGACGAACTTTCGGACGAGGACAAACTCATCGTTTCGCGCGCTCGCAAAATCCAGCGTTTCTTCAGCCAGCCGTTTACGGTGGCCGAGCAGTTCACTGGCAACAAGGGCAAGTACGTCAAGATCGAAGAGACCATCCGCGGTTTCAAAGAAATCTGTGATGGCAAGCACGACGAGATTCCGGAGCAGGCGTTCCTGTATGTCGGCGGAATTGATGAAGTGGTCGAAAAAGCACGCTCGATGCAGTGATTGGTGATCAACGATGAGTTCAACTCTTGAAATGAACGTGGAGTTGGTATCGCCGGCGAAATCACTCGCGAAGGTGAAGGCCAGCAAACTCCAGGTCCCCGGCCGCGATGGATACCTGGGTATCCTTCCTGGTCACGCAGCGCTGGTCACGGAACTTGGCCTTGGGGAGCTTTCGGTCGAAGGCCCTTCCATCCAGCCGATGAAACTCCTGGTCAACGGCGGCTACATGGAAGTCGTCAACGATCAGGTGATTGTCCTGGTTGATGCGGCTGAGTCGAAGGTTGAAATTGACGTGGCGAGGGCCCAGAAGGCCCGAGAACGCGCAATGGAGCGCCTTGGTTCCAAGGATCCAGCGATTGATATGGCCCGGGCCCAACTGGCACTCGCCCGCGCCGACGCGCGAATCGCCTTTGCCGGCAAGTAGTGAAGATCTACTGGGATAGCTACGGAATCGTCCGCGGTCCCAGCGGGATTTTTGTTCACGCAAGGGAGCTCCAAAGATCCCTGTCCAACAACGGAGTCAACGTCACTGTACTTGACTCTGAGGTAGGGCAGGGTTTTTTTCGTCCAATTATTCAGTCCAAACTCGTTGCTCCGGAAGTGTGCTTTCGCAAATTTTCACGCATCCACGGTGGCGGTCCCGCTGTTTATCATGGCCTCAGCAATTTCAATCTGCCCCTCTGGGATTGGCGTACGCGTCGTGCCGATGTGAAATATGTGCTTACGATCCATGACCTGATTCCGGTCTTGGCTCCGCGATTCGGCGTTTCATCTTCGTTGAGGATGCAGGCCGCCTTTTTGATACCCCGCGCGATCAAGATGGCAGATGCCATCGTCGCTGTTTCAGAATGGACTGCCCGGACGATCGTGGAACGTTATCCCGAGGCAAAGGGGCGGATTGCGGTGATTCCCAATGGTTTTCCGGATTTGAGGACAAAAAGGACAAGCCCCGAAAGTGTGGGGATGAGGCCCAGGATCCTGACTGTTGGAAGAAGTGAAAATTACAAACGACATGACTTGTTTCTCGAGGTGTTGGAGGAGGCGGGAGGAGCTCTCTGCGGGACCCTCGTCACACCCGGGTTGCCGGAGTCCTTGATGGGCCGGGCCGCGCGATTGAACCGAAAAGGATTGTTGGATATCGCTGTTTCTCCGACACCTGAGGCCCTTCAAAAGATCTACAGTTGCCACGATGTCTACGTTCAGACCAGCCTCCTCGAGGGATTTTGCCTACCGGCGGCTGAGGCGCAAGCGCACGGAATTCCAGTTGTTTTTACATCCGGCTCGGGCATTGACGAAGTTGTTTGTCGAGACTCGGGAAAGGCTGTTTCAGCCGGTGCGACGGCGGTCAGGTGGGTATCAGAAATCCTGGCAGTGGCGGCCGCCAGGTCTGAGACGGCCCCAAGCCTCGAAAGGTGGGTTGCATCAAGGCCAACCTGGAATGATTCGGCTATTGCGCTGAAGACGCTGTATAATTCTCTCTAGAACCAACGCAAAACCAGCAGAGAGAGTGCATCCATGAATTCGCACCGGATGAACAGCAACTCCGCCCATCACAATGATCGATTCAAGCACAGGCCTTCACCGACCGTGATGGTGACTGGAAGTTCAGGCTTCATCGGGCAACGCGTCATCCGGCAGTTCTCCGGCCGAAGCACCAGCACGATCGCGACCTACTATCATCGATTGCCCGAGGCTCTTCCCCAGGTTTTTCCGGTCTGCACCGACATGGCATCCCCGGAGCTGCTTCTCGCCCCCCTTCGCAATGTACATACCGTTATTCACCTTGCGTGGGAGGGTGGTCTGGCGGGGTCATTGCGGACCAATCAGCAATCGGGGTCTGACGACATACGCGAGCTGTTATTGCCAGACAGGATGTCAAAGAACCTCTCCATGATGGCCAACCTGATTTCTGCCATGGAAAAGGTGGGCAACCAGCGGATCATTTTCGTCAGCGCGATGGGCGCGAGCCGCCATGCGGAGACACCATTCCTGCGGGAGAAATACGCAGCCGAGCTTTTGTTGCTCAATTCTCGCATCAAGGAAAAAATCATCCTTCGCCCGTCGATCGTTTCTGAGGCTGAAAACCCGGATGACCGTTTTTTGAGGGCTGTGCTGCGCACCATGAAATTGCCGCTGCTGTATCCCGTTCCCCGCTGGCCGGTTCCGTTGCGACCGATTCATGTAGATGACATGGCGCGCGAAATTATCCGTGCCGTGGAAAGCCCGCGGGATGAGTCAACGATTGTAGGCGAGATTTGTGGCAACGAGTCCTACCCGGTGGATGAGATATTCCGCATGACGGCCGACAAGTTCTTTGCCGGGCAGAAACTCGCCCTCAAGGGCTGGATCGGAAACATCCTGACGCCTTTGTTTGAGCGGGAAGGGAAGAACGAAGCGCAGTACAAGTTCCACCGCTTGCGTCATTTCCTCGCGCTGGCGCAAATCCCCACGGAGACATTGGCAAGCGCGACTGGTTCCGGTGGTGTCGACAGTGGAAAAAGGGCGAGCTTCTCCGAGTCATTGCAAATCGCGCCGCCCATTCAAAAGAGAGAGGCAACTCCCACCACAGCCCCCGCTTGAGAGCTGTGGCACAAGTTGCCTCTGTGATCGTTCAATAAAACTTGCCGCGAATCAGTCCAGCGCGATGTCGGAATTTCCGCTGCGCAAGAATGCCGGCATGTCGATATCCTCGTCAGCTGTCTTGCTGGATGAGTCGCTAGCCGTCGCGTTCTGGCCTTGTGTCTGATGAGGCCGTGCCGTGGCTCCAGCGCTGCGAAGCTTCTGTGCCAATGCCAAGGCCTCATCGATTTTCCGGTCGATTTCACTGGTGATGTCGAGTCCACCAGCGCCCTCAAAGAATGATTCGATGGGAGCATCTTCCTGAGTTGCGCCTTGACGAACCGGTTCTCCGTCAAATGAGCTGTCAAAAATCCAGGAGGCCGTGTCCCCGTTGAATCCGGCAGCCTGCGTGCCGGCGACTTCATCACCAGCAACTTCCAGAGCGACTGGGTTGGAGGTTTTCTGGGTTGCAGGCTCTGAGACGACCGGGGCCACAGGCTGTTCCGGCGCAGCGGCCGCTAGAGGCTCATCAGAAGGCTCTTCAAGGTCTTCCCAGACGTAAGTGTCGGACACCACGTCGCGGTCTTCCTCAGCAGCTTCCTCAGGGTCGAGCTTGAAATCATCAATGACAGTGAAGGATCCACTGTCTTGCTGGGTGAGTGGTGCCACGTCTTCAAACTCGGGTATCGATGGATGGTTCACAGAGGTTTCGGACGAGCGGGGAACGTGGGAATCAATTTGCTGGAT
Source organism: uncultured bacterium (assembly GCA_963923405.1). Taxonomy (GTDB): domain Bacteria; phylum Bdellovibrionota_B; class Oligoflexia; order Oligoflexales; family RGVZ01; genus RGVZ01. The sequence goes on from CAWUNT010000016.1 coordinate 8,964, forward strand.
CGTCCACTTGGCAAGTTCCTGCGCCTCGCTGATGGCCTGCTGTGTTGGTACAACTTCAGGCTTTGGCTCAGCCCTTTGGGTCTCTACGGCCTGGCGCGCAGACGTTACGGGCGAAAAGCCACCGGTCGCGTAATCAGGCGAGAAAATCTTGGTTTGCACGGGGCGGATGATCGCAGGCGAGCTGGTATCTTCGGCAGAGGAATCAACCGGAAAGCCTGTGGCAATAACTGTTACGCGGATCGTCTCGCCAAGATTCTCGTCAATCACCGCGCCAAAGATGATGTTGGCATCCTCGTGAGCGGAATCCTGGATGATTGAGCAGGCCTCGTTGACCTCCATCAGCGTGATGGACGAGCCAGCCGTGATGTTGATCAGGATGCCAGTTGCTCCTTGAATGTCGATATCCTCAAGAAGCGGTGAGGAAATCGCCATGCGGGCAGCCTCGGCCGCACGGTTTGGCCCCGACGCATGTCCAATCCCCATCAGGGAGTGTCCCATGTTGGACATGACGGTTTTCACGTCGGCAAAGTCGACATTGACCGTGCCCGGGATGTTGATGATGTCGCTTATGCCCCGGACGGCGTTCACCAGAACATTGTCCGCCATCTTGAAGGCGTCGATCATGCTGAGGTCCGGAGTGGCGATCTGCAGCAGGCGCTGGTTCGGGATGGTAATCAGTGTGTCGACAGACTCGCGAAGACGGGCGATGCCGAGTTCCGCGTGTTTGCGGCGACGTTTGCCTTCGAAGTGAAAGGGCTTTGTGACCACCGCGACCGTCAGGGCCCCAAGCTCACGGGCGATTTGCGCGATAACCGCGGCTCCGCCAGTGCCTGTACCGCCGCCCATGCCGGCTGTGATGAAAACCATGTCGGCGTCCTTGAGGACCCCTTCGATATCCCGGCGGTCTTCCAATGCGGCGTCGCGACCGACGTCAGGGTCTGCACCAGCGCCGAGTCCCTTGGTAAGTTCCTTGCCAATCTGGATATTCTGCTGTGCGAGGCTGAATCGAAGGGCCTGCACATCCGTGTTGGCAGTGATGAACTCGACGCCCTCGAGGTTGGCGCGAATCATTGTGTTGACGGCGTTTCCGCCACCTCCACCGATTCCGAAAACCTTGATCTTGGCACCCGGCGGATTCATTTTTTCAGCGTCAAAACCCATGAAATCACCTCGCAGTGGAAGTCGGCAGAATTCAAAAGGATGCTCGACGAACGCGAATCACACGGACATCAATCAAAATCCAAAGAAAAACTTTTAAGATTTTATCGTTATTCAAGAATTATAGGAAGGCGGGGAGAAAACTGTCAATCTACCCGGGTAAATCAATGACATGTACCCGGTCATCAAGGGGATTCTACTTTGTCCTCAACTCATTTCGCGGAGCCATGCCCTGAGCTTGTTCATCAACCCACCCGACAAATTGATGGCTGTCGACTGGTCCTGGGCCGAAACGCGGGACTTGCTGGCGTTTTCGGGAAGGACCCCGAGCACCAGCAAACCAAGGGCGGTCGCGAACTTGGGGGCCAGTTTTTCCTGACGGCCATTGCCGCCCATGGACTTTTGCCACTTTGGGTTGACAGCTCGAACCGGAATCCGCATGGACGATGCCATCAATTCAGCAACACCAAACAGTTGGCTACCGCCGCCGGTAAGTAGAATGCCTCCACCGAGACGCCCCTTGAATGGAACAAGGTTGCGGGCAATGTGCACCGTCAGTTCACGACATCGCGCTTCGAGGATTTTCGCGACGACTTGGCCCGGGATCGCCTTTTGGTTCCCGTGGATGTCCTCTGCCGTGATTTGATCCATCTGGGCCGCGGACAAGCCATAGATTGTTTTGATTCTTTCGGCTTCCCTGACGGGCAGGTTAAGCGCGACGGAAAGGTCCGACGTCATCGCGAATCCCGCCATGGGAACTGAGAAGGCCATCGCAGGCTTCCCATTCGCGAAAACCAGACCGTCACTGGTACCTCCGCCAATGTCCACGACGCAGCAGCCGAGATCACGGAATTCCTCTCCCGCGCAGACATATGCGGACGCAAGAGGTTCCGAGACAAGCCTCGTGACTTTGACACCAGCGGCGTTGACGAGACGGACCACATCGCGAAGGTATGCCTTGTCCGAATCGATCATGAGAAAGTCAGCCGAAAGGACGGATCCAGTGAATCCGGAAGGATCGTCAACAGGATCACGTTGGTCGATCTGGTAACTGACCGGGATACAATCGAGAAGGTCTCGTTGAGCAGCGGCCGAGCTCTGCGCGAATGCGGAGTGCATCTGGTCTTCGAGGCGCGAGGTCGTTGCCTGGGAAACGGCATCCTGCGGCGCGATGGATACGCTGCCCTTGGCGACGTGGCTTCGAAGGTGACTGCCGGCAATCCCAACCACCCCGTTTGTGATGTCACAGTTCCAACGTCCTTCGGCTTCCTCGATTAGCGCCGAGAGACACTCAAGGGCAGCAGCAAAATCCACAACCATTCCGCGTTTGGTACCGCGCGCGGGGACAGCCAGGCTCTCAATGGAAAATCCGCCAGCGGCGTCATTGGACTCAGCAAGACGTGCCACGCAGAACTTGCTCGTACCGAGGTCGATCGCAAAAATCTGTGGATTGCCGCTGCTCACAGTTTGCGCTCCTTGATGAAGGCTTTCCCATGGTAGTCGAGCTCAATCCGGCTGACTTTCGTCCGGTCAACCCTCTGAAGCACCTCCGTCAGGCGCCCGAGTTTGTCATCAAACGGTGCCAGCCCCATCGCCACCTCAATGCCCTCGGGATCCATGATCGCAAAGAAACCGCGGTGTGCTTGATGGCGGATGGTTGAGGCACGGATCCCGCGCGCGAGAAGCCCGCTGTTCAAGGCCAGGGCCTCACGGAGCAGGCCCTCCTCTTCCTTGGCAGTCATTCCGCCATCGACCTGAGATCCTGGAATTCCTGTAAGCAAGGGCAATCTTGATTCGGCTTCCTGGGCCGGAAGTGAGCAGCAGGATCCGTAGATAAATCCAGCATTGTCGACAAGCTTCTGTATGCCACGTTCGATGCGAAGCGCGGGCTCGCGGCGCGCAAAGCTTACCAGTATTTTCCCGGGTGATGAGCGGATTACCTCAACCCGGGACAACGGCGCGAGTCCACCGGCAAGTCTCGCGATATCGTCGAGATTTTTTCCTGCCGAAGCGGCCTCGGAAATCCTCGCTTGAAGGACATCGCGATCGAAGTCAGCCAGGTTACCGCCTGAACCGAGGAACTCAATTTGGATTGATTGTGATGAAACGAGCCACTTGAATCCATGTTGGATCCGGGAAACGACATAACCAGGAAGCATCAAGGCGAAAGCAACAATGGCCACAACTCCAGCAAAACGAAGTGCCGCGAATGCGAGTTTTTTGCGGTTCGCTTCCGCGTGGCGACGCTTTCGCCTGGCTGGTTTTTGCCCGCTGATGATTGCGCTTTTACCCAACCAATTGCTCCCGCAGCATGTGGCCGACCTTCCAAACATCTCCAGCGCCTATTGTTAAAATTATCGCTGGATGTCGTGAAAGTTGCAAAGCAAGTCGGCAAGCTGCGGTTTTATCATCCAAAACGTGCGTTCTTGTAGAAGATCTCAATGAAACGGCGGAGGCAAAGGCTTCCAAATTCGTCTCCCGTACGGGGGACTCACCGGCAGAGTAAACAGGCAGCAAGATTACGTCGTCGGCTCCGCGGAAACTCTCTGCCATCAGGTCATACATTGTCTCAAGGCGGGAGAACCGGTGAGGCTGGTGCACAACAGTGATCTGCTGCGAAGGCCAGGCAGACCTGGCTCCGCTGATGCAGGCCTGTATTTTTCCAGGGTTGTGCGCGTAGTCATCAAACACCTTAATTTCGGGCGTTTCGGCGAGAAGTTCCATGCGCCTTGAAACGCCTTTGAACGTTTCCAGGGATTGGGAGGCCTCCCTGACGTCAAGACCCAGCGCTCGAGCGATCGCAAGCCCACACAAGGCATTCAAAACATTGTGCCGACCCATCAGGGGGAGTTTGCATCGAAACCGGTCGCGCTCAACAACAGCGGTGAATGTGGTGTGCATCCCGGATTGCTGGATATCGATCGCCCTGACTTCGCATCCCAGCAACATTCCGTAGGTCAAGCGAGGTCGTCCAATTCCCTCGGACACTTCCCTGATCGCGTTGTCATCCCAGCAGCATACGACGCCGACATCCGGATCAGAGGTCATCAGGTACTTCCTGAAGGCGGCCTTCACATTGTCGAATGAGCCGTAAAAATCGAGGTGATCGCGATCAATATTTGTCAGGGCTGCCAAAACCGGCTCGTAATTCAGGAACGAACCGTCTGATTCATCTGCCTCGGCTACAAAATAGTTTCCTGATCCGGTTCGGATATTTGATTGATTCTGCAACATGACACCGCCAATCACGGCTACCGGGTCGGCACCGCAACTGGTCAGGATATGGGTAACGAGAGCCGCGGTCGTTGTCTTCCCGTGGGTACCGGCCACAGTGATGGAATTTTTTCCTCTCATGAATTTGGCGAGGAGCTGAGAGCGGTGAAGTAACGGGAGGTGCGATGACTTGGCAGCCAATAATTCGGCATTGTCATCCTTGATGGCCGACGAGAACACGATTTCGTCGGCTCCGTCGATGTTTCCAGGGGCGTGCCCTGAAAAAATCCTCGCGCCGAGAGATTCAAGGCGGCTGGTGCTGTCCTGCGTCGCGGTGTCACTGCCAGTGACCTCACAACCGAGGTGGATCGCGTACTCAGCCAATCCGGACATTCCGCTGCCGCCGATCCCGATAAAGTGGAATCTCTGTTTTTTAAGTGATCTGGTGTGCGGGATTGCCGACATGGACTTGAAGCGACTCCTTCGCGAGATCAGGTGGTTCGGCGGGAGACGCAGATTCCCGCGCAAGCCGGGCGAGTATACCAGTCACGGCCAGGAAAACCACAAGACTGCTGGCTCCACTGCTGACAAACGGAAGAGGCATGCCCTTGGTTGGAAGCAGGCCCATGGTGACCCCCATGTTGAGGGCCGATTGTCCAAAGATCAGGGCTGTGCACCCGACGCCGAGCAGCGTCCGGTAGCGGGTTCGCTGTCGCAGGCTGATCTCAAGACCGATCAGCGACATGAACAGGAACAACGCACAAACCAGAAGGATGCCGGCCAATCCAAGTTCCTCTCCGATCACGGAGAGGATGAAGTCCGTATGGGCTTCGGGTAGAAAGAAAAGTTTTTGCCGGGACTCACCCAGACCGGTCCCGAGCAAACCGCCATTTTTGAATGCGAGATAGCTTTGGATGATCTGGAAGCCACCTCCCCTGACCTCAGCCCAGGGATCAAGGAAACTCAAGAGACGGGCCATCCGGTAAGGTGCCGCCAATACGGCCGCGACCATTCCCGCAATGCTTGTTGCCGCCATGATCGCAAGATAGCGAAACGGCAGGCCGGCGACGAAAAGCATCACCACGGTCAGGGACCCCATGAGGACGGTCGAACCGAAATCTGGTTGCTTCATCAGGCACAACGCGAACGCGCCAAAGGCCACGAGATTTGGGAATACCCCGCTCCAGAATCTCCGCAAATCACAGTTCGGGCGACCCATATTCCGGGCGAGAAACATTATGAGCGTCAACTTCGCC
>CAWUNT010000017.1:0-14567 GCA_963923405.1 uncultured bacterium
GGTTGAGCCTGGTTGGATCAGCAGCCATGGGGACAGACACGCGGATTCCTGGCGCGGGGACTTGATCCTTGCCGCGGCGGCCGCTGTGGAAATGGTCCACAACTACAGTTTGATCCACGATGACTTGCCTTGCATGGATGACGATGACTTGCGTCGTGGCCGGCCCACCCTGCACAAGGTGTACGATGAGGCGACCGCGTTGCTCGCCGGTGATGCTCTGTTGACGGACGCGTTCGCGACCATTTCTGAAGTGGCGCTGCCTCGTGAGCATGCCCATGCCGCATTGGCGTGCGTGCGCGAATTGTCTGCGGCAGCCGGGGGGCGCGGCATGGTCATGGGCCAGGCCCTGGATCTGGCCAACGACGGGATGAAGTCGCTCGGGCGGGATGAGGCCATCGCGCGACTGGAAAAAATCCATCTGAACAAGACAGGCGCCCTTCTCGGTGCCGCATGCGCGATGGGGGCGGCCGCGGCAGGGGCCAGCATGGACGTGACCGGGGCGTTCCGGAACGCGGGTCAACGCCTTGGTATTGCGTTCCAGGTGATGGACGATTTGCTGGACGAATCGCCCAACACGGGGAAAACACAGGGAAAAGATGCGCGTTCAGGCAAGGTCACGTATCTGGATTTGCTTGGCCGCGACGCGGGACTGCGTTACGTGAAGGACTTGACCGCTGGAGCCTTGCAGGGTTTGAAGGAAAAGGGAGTTTTGACGTCTGGTTTCGAGGAATTTGCCACGGCCCTGTGCGGCCGGAAAAAATAAACGGAGTTGAGCGTGAGTTTTGGGATAACTGAGGATCAAGTCGTCGCTTCGCCGGATCACGGCTGGAAACTGACGAGCGAGAATTTCGAGTACAAGATTTTGCAGTTTCGTGAGCGCCAGGCCGGTGTCGGTCTGGTTTTTGATCCGGAATTGAGCAAATACAGTTACAATGCCTATTGCATCGAGACGAAGCTTCTAACGGAACTGTTCTCGTGCGAGTATGATTTTCTTGATGACGCGCTTGAAGTGATCAACAGCGAATTCGGGACTTGGGAACTTGTTGACCTGTCGGCGAAACAAGGTTGCGGCAGTTGCGTGGCTAAGGGCCAGTAGCCTTATTCGCCTTGGTAGCCTTGGCGTTGCTTTGGCATGCTTTCTTGATTCGAATTTTGCCCTTGCTGGTGCCAAATCTTGCGAAGTCCTGACGGTATCTCCGTCGGGCAAACTCGTTGACCGCCCGAAATCTGCCCCTGGATCCGTCCTGTCCAAAAAATCCATCGATGAATTTGCCGCGGTCGTGGAGAAAATCTCGAGCGGCATGAGGAAAGGTGACGCTGCGGATCTCGTATCCCTGTTTCATCCGCGCCTGAAAATGACTTCGCCTGTGCTGGCGAACAACCTGGCGGAACTCCACGCGCGATACGTTGACCCGGTCGACATCGCGCCACTCAAAGTCATGTGGCTCGATACGGTAGATGGTGACCCGGGGCCAATCCCCTGCGATTTTGACGGCGCGGTGCTCAATCCTCTTTATGGATATTCGCAGCAGGCGTCGCTGTGGTTGCAGGCGTCCGGTCAGGCAGACATCGCGCGCGTCATGATCGGTATTGTTCCAGTACCTGACAGTCGTGGTGGAGGTTGGAAGATCGGATACTTCCACATTCAGCAGTGGACGCACGCCGGAAAAGATCCGCTGGCATGGATTGAAAGCGCTCGCGCGGCCCGCGACAAGAAACAATCTTTTGGCGCGTGGGCCCAGTTTGATATTGCCGAAAAACTGCTGCGTAGCAGTGGCTTCGCTTCTTACGCGGCGCAGTCAGGTGCCGCCGCTGAACGCGACGCCATGATGTCGCGCAAGGACTGGCTGGCAAAGGCGGGTGGAAATTCGGGAAGCATCCCTGGCGGCCCCGTGTTTGAGGAGGCGGTTTCGTTGCTGGCACCTGGCGGTGCCGGTGTCTGGATGAAGCTGCGTCTGGCGAAAGAACTGTCGACGGTCGAGATCCAGGACCACTGCAAGTCCGTCGCCAAAAGTTTGACGCAAGCGAAGCTCTCCGGAGGGTTGTCCGGAGTTCGTTGTTCTTATTACCTTCCTCGCGAGTCTTTGGCGAAAGACAGCGCCACGGGCGGCCTTTTTGTGCCGTTCTGACTTCCTTGTTAAAATATAACTGAAGCCCCATACAACTGAATCCTCTTTCACGACTCCTGTCCCGCGAGGGTAGCCATGAAGAAGGTGACTGCGGCCCGGCAGCTGCAGAAACTTCATGAATCCCTGTACCGGCGTGCTCACGCCGACGCGAACGCATTGGGCGCGGGGCCCAGCGGCAAACTCGTCAAGTACGCGCAGGATTTTGAGAAGTCGCTGCCCCGCTCGTTTTCCCGCGTCAGCAACAGTCACCTGATCGAGACCATCCTGCGCCGGCGCATCATCCTTTTCGGCGACTTCCACACATTCAAGCAAACCCAAAGGGCGTTGCTGCGCCTTTTGCGTGATGTTCTCGCGGTCACTCCGCGCCCCAAGATTGTGCTCGCGCTGGAGTTCCTGAAGAATCGTTACCAGAAGCAGCTGGAATCCTGGATGGCTGGCGAGATATCCGAGGAGGAATTCCTGCAGGCCGTGAATTACAGCCGGGAATGGGGATTTCCCTGGAATCACTACAAGCCACTGCTGGAACTTGCCCGCGACCACATGATGCCCGTCATCTGCGTCAACAGCGATCATCCTGGACCGCGAAGTCTCGAAATGCGTGACCGTACATGCGCGCGATTGCTCGCGGGCGCCAGCGAGGACTACCCTGACCATATTGTCGTTTGCATGATCGGTGAATATCACCTGGCGGACAATCACCTTCCCGCGACCATATGGAACGAGCTCGCGCGGCGTGACGCTGAGGCATCGACACCGCTCATGAGAATCCTTTGTAATGTCGATCGCTATTATTTTGACCTTGAAGGCGCAGGGACAACGGTCTCCAGTACAGAAGTCCTTCGATTGAAGCGAGACATGTACTGTGTCGTGAATTCACCGCCATGGATGAAGTGGCAGTCGTTCGCGATCTGGGAAGAAATGCGGACAGGATTCCCGGGGTCCGTTGAACACGCTGAGACCGGGCAGGATGGTGATGAGGATCACGGGGACGATGACGCTTTTGATTTGGATTTCCAGTTTCTGGGCATAGTACAGACCCTGTCCTCGTTCCTCGGTCTTGATATTCCAAAAAGGGAGCTGGCCAAATTTCACTCCCAGTTCTCGCCAACCGCCGAATTCACAACGGATCCCCTTCTGGCGGCAGGTTACTCGAAAAATGAAGTGTCGCAGATGATCGAACGGGCCGCCCTTGAGGGTTACTGGTTTGATTGCAGGACCAGGACCCTGCTCATCACGACAGTTTCAATCAACAACCTCGCCGAGGCCGCCGGTCAATACCTTCTTGCGCTAAGTTCCGGTTTCACGGAGCACGGTGAATCAGCGATGGATCGTTTTTCCCGGAACGCGCTGAAACATGCCGCTGGGATCATTGGCTCAAAGATCCTGAATCCGCGTCGCAAAACCAAGGACATGGCCTTCCATGTCAACTACGTCGAGCAGACTGCCAGGCGGCGACTGCTGGGGTACGCAAGAATCCGCCGGCAAGTCAGTCGTGCCGTACTTTCCATCCTTGAATCCTTCGATGCATTGCCCGGTACATGGGAAGGCGGACGTGCCTCGCGCCAGGTTTCGGCATTGTTGAAGATCGAGAATTTATCACGCGGTGAAGTGAGCGCGGATTTCGGGCGCTTGCTTGGTGCCGGTGTCTACAGTGGCGTCATGCGCAACAGGGTACCGGCCGATTGGATCAAGAGGCTGTTCCGTAACCGGATATCCCAGGTCAATCCGGCTTCCATATTGTTGGCCGACTTTGTTCGAGTCGTGACGTCCCTGAACGGAGGGAATTCCCTCAATCGTCCAGCGCGGTTGCCTGCGGCGTCCTGATGACGAGCCTGCCGGCTGTGGCCAGCCTGGAGACCTCGATCATCCTCTCCACGGATAGAGCCAGGGATTTCGCGGTACCAGTCGCTCCAGTCAGTGAGTCAACCACCTCATCCATCGCTGCGCGCCAATCTTCGAGCCCGGCCCGGCGTGCTTTGCCTGCTTTCACGACAGCGTCGATTGCGACACCAAGATGATCTACTTGTTGCTGGATGCTGGACGCGAGATCACCCGCGCGCTCGCGCGTGGCTTGGCTCTCCGCGTTGATCCGGGAGGATTCCGCGACCAGCGATTCCCTGCAAAGATCGAGGTCCCGTCGTAATGATTCCAGCTCTGGCGCCAATGGCGATACGAGAGTTCCGATTTTCTCCAGGTCTGATGCGATGGATGTCGTCTCGATGGCCAGGCTCTCCAGCAATTCCGGTGTATCCGGTTCGATTGGCCTGTCCTTCAAGATCCGGGCGTTCATCGCGGCCACTTTTGCGTGGTCGGCGGTCTCCTCAAGACGGTTATGGAGTTTCAGAAGGGCGGCGAACACATGATCAATCGATCCCGGTACCTTGAATTCAAATCGGGAATCGTCCGCCGGTGGCGTGACAGACTTTGCCCTCTCAAGTGTCGCGATCAGTCCAGACAGTTTGGTCTGGATTCCGAGTTCGTGCTTGTCGTCATGTGCCGGGGAAGCAAGTTGACCAGATGTCAGCCGTTCAAGATTCGTGAGGGACGCCAGCAATGCGTGCTCTACTTGTCCAATGCCCGCGCGGAAATCGTCGAGTGACGTTTGCTGCGCGTTGATCCACTCATCCCTTTGCCGGATTCCCTCGTGGAGTTCGTGAGACTCACGGAATTCAATACCCGATTCAGCGCGTTGCGCCGGTTTGGTGAGGCTATCCCCGGCAGTTGCCGACGATGCCTGCCGTATCAAATCCACACGCTCGCGCATCAACTCATCGTTTCTCTGGCGGAACTCCTGTAATTCGGTCTCCAGCGACTGTACCCGCATCGACTCCATGCGGAGTCTGCCCTGAAGGACCTGGATTTCCGTCGATGGCGCTGGTTGCGGTGCCAGAAACTCCGGGCCGCCTGGAGAGCCAGGCTGCGTCGCGTCAGTCTGTGTTTCTTCTTGTGATTTTACCGGTGCGCTGGTCCGTGGCTTCGTACCGTTCCCGGTCTTGCGAATGCTGTTCATCGTTAACCATCCGGCGACAAGAGCCACGCAAGCCGCGAGGCTGGTTAAAGTCGCGGGGGCGTCGACCAGAGGTCCGATGATCGCGGTCAATCCCGCGACCAGGAATACAATCGTGCCAGGCATGGTCCAGTCTCCAATGAACTCGATTTACTTCCAGAGTTTCTCGAACTCGGTGGCGTTCGGGTCGAGGCGTGCCTTCGCGAAGCTAACTTCCGGACTGCCCGGCGCGCCTTTGTTGATGATCAATGTCCAAAGGTCTTTGGCGGCCTTTGGAAGGGGTTGTGGCTTGTTCTGCACGAGACTTTCCGAGACAGCCCAGACATGGGTCAGTGTCTCGGGTGAGAATTTCCAGTCATTTCGCTGAAGATAGCGCCTCGCGAGTTCGTCCGGTTTGCTTGCCATCACGTTGAATTCCAGGTCCAGTAACGTCGCGGCGCATGACGGGTCGTCGTCCATCAGGTCAGGCATGTATTCGTCGATGGCGGTCGTGATTCTCTTCTCGAGTGCCATGGCTTTCCTGGCCTTGGGTGGCATGGACGCCGCCTTGGTCATCAGGGTCAATTGCGCCTCACAGATCAGCGAATCATCCGCCTGCGCCCAGTGGTCTTGCAGTTTCATCAGCCAGGGAAGGTTGACCTGATCCACGTTGGATTCCATCACGCGCGTGACGAGTTGTGTCGCGGCCGGTGTCTGCGCGATTTCCCATTTGCGTTTGGACAACTTGCCGGCGAGTTGCTTCATCCTTTTCGTGTCACGCGTCTCGGCGAAAACGGCCGCGGCACGCAACACATCAATGTCCCGTGACTTTTCATTGGTCATGCTTCCGAGAAATTCACGGGCTTTCGCTGGCTTTCCAATGTCACTGTAGGCGCGGAAAAGTTCGGCCGCGATCCCCGGAGGCACGCCCTTGGGGAACAGTCGCTTCCGGTTTTCCTCAAAAAAGGCGACGGCTCCGTAGTCGTCGTTTTTCGCGAAGTAGTTCTCGATGGACATGGCCTGCGTCTCGCGGACAGGTTCAACAAGGTCTTTCAGGAAACGCGACTCTGGGTAGGCCCTGGAAAATGCCCTGACTTTCGCGATCATTTCCGGTGTGCGCTCCCGCGAGGCGAACGACGCCGTATGGCAGGCCCAGGCCAGTTCTTTGGCTTGTGCCGGAAGTTCCGCGTCCTCGCGCAGTTTTGCCAGATCGTCGCGCGCGTGCGCGACGTTGTTGCCCTGGTAAAAAGGCAGTTCGAGGCAGGCTTGCCTGATCTTTGCGATCCGCGCCGCCGGCGTTCCGCGGTATGCGCTCTCAACCTTGAAATACGCGAGTTTGGCTTTGTCTATTTCCTTGAGCGCCAGGTGTATGTCCGCGAACCGGAGGCTGGCCCATGATTCCGTGGCGAGCGTGGGTTGATTTTTTTGCGCGCGGAAGGCAACTCCCTCGAGCGCGTTGTGCAGGTACATGCGGGCCTCTGTGAATCGCTTCAACCAGAACAGCGATTCCGCCCGCAGGATGAGTTGCGCCGGGCTGATCTGGCGCAGGGTTTCATCGGCCTTCGCCCCAAGTTCATACGCCTCTTCTGCCAGTTCGTAATTGTTGAGGTTGAAATAGATGTCCCCCGCGCGGTGCATGATCGCCGCGGCCTCGGCCTGGTTGTAGTCCTGGCGCAATGCCTGGTCCAGTTCCTGGATTGCCTCGAGGAAGGTCCCGTTTTTTATGTAGTTCTCGGCGTTGATCCGCCGCAGTGACATCCGGTAATCGGAACGTCCTGTCGCACGCAGGTAATCAAGTCCCATTTCGGCTGCCGCGAAGGACGCGGCGAACCTGTCGTAACGGAAGTAAATCGCCGCCAGGTTGTAGAGTCCCTTTGGCGTCAACTTGTCGACGACAGGATCGGGGATGTCTTTCTTGAGATTGAACGCCCAGCTCAAAAACGTCGCCGCGTTGCTGAATTTGCCTTTTACACGGGCGTCGTCCCAGGAGACGCGCCGTTTGGCCATCTCCGCGAAACCTTCGTTCATGAATACATAGGCGAGCATGTAGTCGGTGCGCCGGTGGAACGCGTGTTCCTTGCCATAGCGTGCCTTGGCCGACAGAAGGCTTTTTCTTGCTGTTTCCAGGTCGCCCTCAAGATAGGCCAGCCTCGCGCGGTTCAGGTGTTGCACCGCGCGACCGTCCCCGTCAGTGCGGGGAAGCTCCTGATCCGGGTTCTTCAACTCGGGGTCGATGGGGAACTCAACCTTTGGCAGTTCCAGCGGGTAGCGCCAAAACAGCTCGCCCGAGATTTCCCGTTCCGGATCTTTTGGTGTGAAGTCCGCGACGAAGCGGAAATTCCGGATGAGCTGCTCGACCGGTCGAGGCGGGGGGCTGCTTTTCGCGCCCTGAAGCAGGGCCGCGGTGGCCGCGAGAGTAAGGACTTTCCTCATTCTGGTCCCGATTCCTGTCCCTGATCATCGCTGATGATCACTGACGATCACTGGTTTTTGAAGATTTTCCTCTTTGATTCTAGCACGCTGGACTCAATCTGCTCCAGCGACTCGCGGACGATGACGCTGTCCCCGTTCAGGAACCGGACGACGGTATCAGGCACGGACTCGGCGTACTTCACCGTCTCGAGGTTGATCAGGATCGGGCTATTGTCCAGTTTTGTCAGCTTGATCATCGGTTTAACTCCCCCAGCATTGTTTTTCTTGCCGGCCGGTCGAATGGCATCAAAAACCCGTCCAACTACTCTAATCGACGCTGGAGCCCCCCGGCAAATTCTGTTAAATCCTCCGGACCATGGATTTGCATTCGATCTCCAGTGAAGCCAAAGAGCAACGCGTCAAGTTTGAGCGCGTATGGGGGTTTCTTTGACGTCGCTGTAAAGAAGCGACGCCTCGAAGACCTTGAGATCCAGATCGAAGCCACCCCTGATTTCTGGAACCGCCCTGAGGCGGCAGCCCCTGTCCTGAAAGAGAAAAAACTCCTGGAGATCAGCCTCGCGACGGCCGATCGATTGAAGCGATCGGTCGAGGACCTTGACGCCGCCATCGAGCTCGCTGGCGATGGTGACGAGGACTACCGTGCCGAGGCAGAGACCTTGCTCGCCGGCCTTAAGAAGGAGTTGGCGACGGTCGAGGCCCAGAGCCTCCTGAGCGGCGAGACCGACGCGAATTCAGCCATTGTTTCCATCAACGCGGGTGCGGGCGGGACCGAGTCCTGTGACTGGGCCCAGATGCTGCTTCGCATGTATCTGCGTTACGCGGAGCGCAAGGGCTGGAAAACCGAGCTTTACGATATCCTTGCCGGAGATACGGCCGGAATCAGGAACGCGACTTTTGAGGTCCAGGGAGATTTCGCCTACGGCCTGCTGAAGTGCGAGAACGGTGTCCACCGTCTGGTCAGGATCAGTCCTTACGATTCCAATGCCCGCCGTCACACCAGTTTCGCCTCTGTTTTCGTGACGCCGGTGGTCGATGACTCCATCGTGATCGAGATCAATCCGGCTGACTTGCGGGTTGATACGTTCCGTTCCAGCGGCGCCGGCGGCCAGCACGTAAACAAGACGGACTCGGCTGTCCGGATCACGCACATCCCGACGGGAGTCGTGGTGGCGTGCCAGACCCAGCGGTCGCAGCACCAGAACCGCGACCAGGCGATGAAACTGTTGCGCAGCGCGCTTTACGAGCGGGAATTGGCCGAGCGTCGCAAGGCGCAGGACGCCCTGGAAGCCTCCAAGACCGACATATCGTTCGGTCACCAGATCCGCAGTTATGTCCTTCATCCTTACCAGCTGGTAAAGGATCACAGGACTGATTTTGAGTCCCACACGCCATCCGAAGTCCTTGATGGCGATCTTGACGCGTTCATCAACCGCTTTCTGGAAGATGCCTTCAAGCAAGGCAAAAATCCGGACAAGTAGTCCCTTTACCAAATCCTCCTTTGTGATTTTACAAAACGGTTTTGTCGCGACGATTTGCGGCGATTCCGGGCATTTAGCCTCGGAATGGCTTAAAATCCTAGATGGGGCAACGTCTCAGGCCAACACGCCTCACCGAAGGGGTTACCATGAACGGCAAGCGATTGATGGAAGTCATCAACAGCGCGGACTTCGACCGCCAGTACGCGGAACTGAACTGGACTGGTACTTTCGAGGAATATCTCGACATGGTCGTCGAGCGCCCGGCCATAGCGCGTACTGCATTCCAGCGCTTGTACGACATGATCGCGAGTTACGGATCCTACAACTACACCGAGTACAAGAAGCAAATCACTCACTACAAGTTCTTCGATGATCCGGTCGACAACGGCAAGGACGCGATTTTTGGCCTCGATGTCCAGCTCATGAAACTGGTCAACGTGCTAAAGGCCGCGGCGTATCGTTATGGCCCTGAAAAGCGCGTCCTGTTGCTCCATGGTCCGGTCGGTTCCTCGAAGTCAACGATTGCCCGCCTGCTGAAAAAAGGTGTCGAGGCATACTCGAGGACACCCCAGGGCGCGCTCTACACATATTCGTGGACGAACCTCGCGCAAGTCCTGCGCATGGAAGAGACCATGCCCTGTCCTCTGCACGAGGATCCTCTTCACCTGGTTCCGCCCGAGCGTCGTGAAGCGTTATTGAAGCAGATCAACGATGGGCGTGATCACTCCGAGGCAGTTCACATTGAAGGGGATGTCTGCCCGGCATGCCGTTTTGTGTTCCGTGAGTTGATGAACCATTACCGCGGCAACTGGGAAATGATGGTGAAAAACCACATCCAGACTCGCCGCCTGATCCTGTCGGAGCGCGATCGTGTCGGAATCGGCACTTTCCAGCCAAAGGACGAGAAGAACCAGGACTCGACGGAACTCACGGGCGACATCAACTACCGCAAGATCGCCGAATACGGGTCTGATTCAGATCCGCGCGCGTTCAATTTTGACGGCGAGTTCAATGTCGCCAACCGCGGCATCATCGAATTTATCGAGGTACTCAAACTCGACGTCGCGTTCCTGTATGACCTGCTGACAGCCAGCCAGGAACACAAGATCAAGCCGAAGAAGTTCGCGCAGACGGACATCGACGAAGTGATCCTTGGCCACACAAACGAGCCGGAGTATCGCAAACTCCAGAGCAACGAGTTCATGGAGGCCCTTCGTGACCGTACGGTGAAGATCGATATCCCGTACATCACGAAACTGAACGAGGAGATCAAGATCTACGAGAAGGACTTCAATGCCCATTCCGTCCCGCATATTCATATCGCGCCGCACACCCTTGAGATGGCGGCCATGTGGGGGATCCTGACGCGTCTTGAGGAACCGAAGAAGGCCAACCTCACGTTGATGCAGAAGATGAAGCTGTACAATGGCAAGACCATGGCCCAGTTCACCGAGGACAACATCAAGGAACTCCGCAAAGAGTCAGTTCGCGAGGGCATGGAGGGGATCAGTCCACGTTACATCCAGGACAAGATCTCGCAGTCACTGGTTCTCGACAAGGGAGAGGGTTGTATCAATCCCTTCATCGTCCTGAACGAGCTCGATTCAGGCCTCAAGACGCACTCGTTGATCAATGACGAGGAGCAGCGCAAGCGTTACCGCGAGATCCTGGCCGAGGTCCGCCGCGAGTATGAGGACGTCGTGAAGCACGAGGTCCAGCGCGCCGTTTCGGCGGACGAGGGCGCGATCCAGAAACTTTGCGGTAACTACATCGACAACTTGAAGGCATACGTCCAGCGCGAGAAGGTTCGCAACCCGTTCACCGGGGCTGACGAGGAACCGGATGAGCGCCTGCTGCGTTCCATCGAGGAGAAGATCGACATTGCCGAGAGCCGCAAGGATGACTTCCGCCGCGAGCTTATGAACTACATCGGGGCGCTGGCGATCGAAGGCAAGTCGTTTGATTTCCGCACCAATGAGCGACTGCACAAGGCGCTGGAGCTGAAGCTCTTTGAGGACCAGAAGGACACGATCAAGCTGACGACCCTGGTGTCGAACGTCGTTGACCGTGAGACCCAGGCAAAGATCGACATCGTGAAGAACCGCCTGATCAAGAATTACGGTTATTGTGAGATCTGCGCGAGCGACGCGCTCGGCTTCGTAGCCAGCATTTTCGCCCGCGGCGACATCGTCAAGAGTGACAAGGAGAAGCACTGATGAAGATGGAATCGGACCTCAACCGATTCCGCAAGATCGTTCGCGGCAAGATCAAGCAGGAACTCCGCCGGTTCATCGCCAACGGTGACTTGCTTGCTCGCCAGGGGAAGAAGGTGGTTACCATTCCCCTGCCGCGGATCGAGATCCCGCATTTCCAGTTTGGCGGCCAGGAGCAGGGTGGTGTTGGTCAGGGAGAAGGGGACGTTGGCGACAATGTCCAGCCAGGACAGCCTGGACAGGGAGAACCCGGCGAGGGCGAGGCCGGAAACCAGGAAGGCAAGCACTCCCTTGAGGTTGATGTCTCGCTGCAGGAACTTGCGCAGATCCTGGGAGAGGAGCTGGCCCTTCCCAACATCGAGAACAAGGGCAAGAAGAACATCAAGGAGAAGCAGTACAAGTACACGGGCATCCTGCGCCAGGGCCCTGAATCTCTGCGTCATTTCAAGAAGACATACAAGGAAGCCCTGAAGCGCTCGATTTCATCCGGGACTTACAACCCTGACAACCCGGTGATCGTGCCGGTGAAGGACGACAAGCGATACCGCTCATACAAGGTCGTCAACCTGCCGGTCGCCAACGCCGTGATCCTTTACATGATGGACGTGTCGGGATCGATGGGGGATGAGCAGAAGGAAATCGTGCGCCTGACCAGCTTCTGGCTCGATACGTGGCTCCAGACGCAATACCAGGGCCTCGAGCGTCGCTACATCATCCATGACGCCACGGCGAGGGAAGTGGACCAGGATACTTTTTACCGGACCAAGGAATCAGGTGGCACGCTGATAAGCTCGGCCTACAGGCTGGCGGCAAAGTTGATCGAGGACCACTTCCCGCCGTCTGAATGGAATATCTACCTGTTCCATTTCTCTGACGGGGACAACTGGTCCGGAAATGACACGGCGGAGTGCATGAAGATCCTCGAGTCGAGTCTTTTGCCGGTCTCCAACTTGTTCTGTTACGGACAGGTTGAGTCCCGTTACGGGTCAGGCCAGTTCTTGAGGGACTTGCAGAAGCATTTCGGGGAGAAGAGTGAGCGTGTGACGATCGCGCAAATCAAGGATCGTGACGCGATCATCGACGCGATCAAGGTCTTTTTGGGCAAGGGCAAGTGAGCATGGAATTCAAGACACAACTCACCCCGGAACTCCGCGAGGTCGCGGGCCAACTGGCAGACGTCGCCAGGGCCGCGGGTCTTGATTTCTTCCCGACGATTTTCGAGCTGATCGACTACCAGCAGTTGAATGAGATCGCCGCGTACGGCGGATTCCCGACCAGATATCCCCACTGGCGGTTCGGGATGGAATACGATCGCCTCTCGAAGAGTTACACTTATGGTCTCAGTGTCATCTACGAGATGGTGATCAACAACAATCCCTGTTACGCATACCTTCTGCGGGCCAACAGCCTCGCCTTTCAGAAGACAGTGATAGCCCACGTCTACGCGCACTGTGATTTCTTCAAGAACAATTACTGGTTCAGCAAGACCAACCGCAAGATGCTGGACCAGATGGCGAATCACGCTAGCTACGTCAGGTCCATCATCGACGACATCGGGCACGACGAGGTCGAGGGTTTCATTGACACATGCCTGTCGATCGAGAACCTGATCGACATCCACTCCCCTTTCCGTCCGGCGGCAAGGAAACCCGGGCAGGGGGATGAAGGCGCGCGACCCAGGCCCGTGCCAAAGATCAAGGCCAAGTCCTACATGGACCGCTATATAAACCCGAAGGAATTCCTTGACGCGCAAGTGCAGAAACAAGCCGAGGCCGCGGAAAAATCACGTGGTTTCCCGGAGAATCCGGAGCGCGATGTACTGAAGTTCCTTGTTGATTACGCCCCGCTGAACCATTGGCAGAAGCGTTTGCTGGAGATCATCCGCGACGAGTCCTACTACTTCGCGCCTCAGGGCCAGACCAAGATATTGAACGAGGGTTGGGCCACATACTGGCACAGCGAGATGATGACCAGGCTGGCCCCCCTGACCGAGAGCGAGATTATCGACTACTGCGAGCAGTACGCCGGGGTTGTCGCGGCGCAGCCCGGACAGCTGAATCCATACAAACTTGGTGTCGAATTGTTGAGGCATGTCGAAAGGCGCTGGGACAAGGGTCGATTCGGCAAGGAATACATGGAGTGCGATGACCCGAAGAAGCGCGCCGAATGGGACACGCGCGCCATGCAGGGACGCGCCAAGTTGTTTGAGATCCGTCGCATCCACAACGACATCACGTTCATCGATGAGTTTCTGGATGAGGACTTCTGTCACGAGACGAAGATGTTCATTTATGACTACGATCGTCGCAGTGGGCAGTATGTTATCTCCGGGCGGGATTTCCCGGAGATAAAGAAGAGGCTTTTGCAGCAACTGACAAATTTCGGCCAGCCTGTCATTTCCGTGAAGGACGGCAATTTCAGGAATCGCGGTGAGCTCTTGCTCTTGCACCAGCATGAAGGCGTGGATCTGAAACATGACTTCGCGCTGGAGACCTTGCGGAACGTTTTCAAGATCTGGCGCAGGCCTGTTCATGTTGAGACCATGGTCGAGGATTCAAGGCGCCGGGTGACCTTTGACGGGTCGAACCACCAGGTTGAGAAAATCTGACGACGGGAGTGCCGAATGTCCAAGAATTTGATCAATTCGCTGATGTCCATGTTCCTGCTGCTGACGGGAGCCAGTGTTGCGCTGGCGGCTGCCGAGACGACAGACATGCCGCGGCTGGAGCGTGCCGTCGTATTCGCGCCTGATTTCTCGCAGTCCATCGCGTCGAACTCCCGGATGGCTGATTTTCGCGCGACCGTGGTCAAGACTTTCCCCGCGGTGGTCGTGTCATCCGGAAAATTCCGTGTCATTGACGAGGAATTGGCTCGCGCCGCGAAGACTGATGAGAAGGTTCGCAACGAACTTGTTTCCCAGTACGAGGTCGACGCGTTCCTTTCTCTCGAGGTCCTTGATCGTGCCGATACCCTCGATTTCGTCGCGCGCATGATGGGGCGCAAACTGGAAATCCTGTTGCAGGAATCTGAATCCATCGATCTCGCGTCGCTGGACGCTGGTGGCCCGGCCGCGACAAAAAAACTGGTCGAGACCCTCGTTTTCCGCCTCTTCAACCGGGTTCCATACGACGCCAAGGTCTTGTCCATGCAGGGCCGCTTTGTCGTGATCTCTGGCGGAGGCGAGCAGGGCGTCCAGCCTGGCGATGAATTTTCCATAACGCGTGTGAGCGTCGCGTCGCGTCATCCGGCGACGGGGGCCTGGAACAAGTTCACAATCGAGGACCTCGGTCGCGGGCAAGTCATGGAAGTCAAGGAACGTACTTCCATC
>CAWUNT010000018.1:0-14551 GCA_963923405.1 uncultured bacterium
AACGGTAGGCGTGCCCCTTCTTGAGCAATATCTCGGCATGTTCCCGGTATGCCGCCGTCCGTTCAGACTGCCGGTAAGGACCGAACGGACCGCCTTTGTCTGGACCCTCATCCCACTCCAGGCCGAGCCACCGAAGGCTTTCCAGAATCATTGCCTCGCTGGAGGACTTCGCCCGGACCTGATCGGTGTCCTCAATGCGCAGTATGAAGTCGCCACCGTGCTTTTTCGCGAACACGTAATTGAACAGGGCGATGTAAGCCGTTCCAACGTGGGGGTCCCCGGTAGGCGATGGAGCGATCCTGACCCTTACCTTGCGACCCGTGTTCTCACTTGCTGACATCTTGCGGCACCCTTCGGTTGGTTGCGAAATTCTCAAACGTCCGGAATCCCTACAATTGTACGCCGAATCCTGCAATCTTCGTTTTTTGTTGTATGTGCGGGGTATTCCGGTCTAAACAGGCTGCTTGTCCTGCCCTTCTGGGCGGTTTTTTAGCTGATAAATTGTCAGGTTAGATAATCAGGTTCGATTGTCAGGTTGAGAGGCCTTCGCAGTGATCCACTCCGACGATAATACCGGTTCAAGCCAGCCAGGTGACTCTGGCGCATTGTTCGTCCGCGATATCGCGCAGATCGACTGCGCCCTGCTTGACCCTTCTTTGGGTGTTGTGGGCCAAAGCTGGCACGTTGACCTGTCCGTCAGTGGAACACTGGACGCAAACGGCTTTGTCGTCGACTTCAGCCCTCTGAAATCGATGGTCAAGCAGGTCCTCAAGGAATCGGTCGATCACGCTCTGCTGCTTCCGGTTGGTTCCCAATCGGTCCAGTTCATGAATTCAGAAATTGGCGAATCGTGGAGGATGCGTTGCCGTCCCCGCAATTCAGCGACGGAACAAGTCTGGGACTATGAATGCCCGATGGGCGCCGTACTCCCGATCCGGGCTGTCGCCATCAAAGGCAGCGTTGTCGAGCAGGAGATCGCGAGAATCCTGAGGCACCGCCTTTCGGAGCGGGTGCGCAACATCTCGA
Organism: uncultured bacterium; assembly: GCA_963923405.1. Classification (GTDB taxonomy): domain Bacteria; phylum Bdellovibrionota_B; class Oligoflexia; order Oligoflexales; family RGVZ01; genus RGVZ01. The sequence goes on from CAWUNT010000018.1 coordinate 1,027, forward strand.
TCAACCTTCGCGAAGAAAAAACCGAGTCAACAGAAGCAACGTACCGGTATACGCACGGGATCCGCGGCCATGATGGCTTGTGTCAACGACTGTTGCACGGGCACCGCAGCAAAATCGAGGTTTTCATCGGCGACGAGCGGCGCCCCGATCTGGAGCACTTCGTTGTGAGGGAAATCTTCGGTTCGAATGTCCACATCGCGACTCCTGAGCAGATTTCTTCTGGCAACGGTGAGATCGGCCAGCGGGGAAAAACTGACGAGCCGGTGACCCTGGCCTACCGTGGATCCCTGGGGCAGTATAAGCTGACACTTCCCGCCTCGCGGATCTTCTTCGTGGAAAAAGAAACCTCCATCGAACGCATCACCATGGAAGTCGCGAAACTTTTGAAGCGCGAGGAAAACCCGCGAGAGAAACTTCGTGTACTTTGCTACGAGGGCATCAACAAAGGCGCTGTCGCGGAGCTCTGAGCCACAAGCCAACTGGCGGCATATCCAAGCCAACGATCGCGGAATACTGACAAGTCATCGCTCAGAAAAGATTCAGGATGGAATTGGACGCCGGCCGCCATGACTGGTCCTGACGTTTCAATAACCTGAACCTCGCCCTCCTCACACGTACCTACGATTTTCAAACCGGCATCGCCGGATTGACCATCAGCAATCGCGACACGAGAACGCGTGACCACAAGTGAATTGTAAGTTGCCGCGTGAAAGCGGGAATATCCGCCCCAAAAAAAAGAGTCCCCCGCCAATGTAATTTCCTTGCGAGAACCATGGAATGGACGGGCGGACCTGGCAATTTCATACCCCAGCGCGGCCCCGATAATCTGGTGTCCAAGGCAAATCCCGAGGAGAGGGACTTTGCCCATCAGGGCGCGACTCAAATTGAGGGATGCTTGAGCCTCCAACGGGTGACCCGGCCCAGGCGACAAAACCACTGGAAATTTTCCAGCGTGAAGTCGTTGAATGGCCGCCAAGTCATCGGCCGCGATACGCACAATTCCAGTCCCGGCACATCCTTGCCTCAACCAGGCAAGGACGTTGAAACTGAAGCTGTCGAAATGGTCGATAAAGCAGATCAATTTCCGGATCTTTCCAGTTTCACCAACCAACCCCCGACCCGCCCGGGCAACCACGCCGGCGGTAGTCAGTGTGTTAACATGGAAGCATGAAATCATCACTTCACTGCGTATTTGTCGCCCCCGCGGCGACATGGCTCGAAGCGCGCGCCCTGTCGGCAACATGTCCGGGGGGCGCCAATCATGTTTGCCTTTACTCCCCGGTCGATCCAGCTGGCTCCAAAGGAAGCCAGTCGTTGACGCTGGGTTTCGGGGTAGCGACAGCGCCATCCGCCAATGATCCAGACGGAGTGACGAACGGTTCCCCGTCCTCTGAAACCGACCAGATCCTGCGCGTCTTTGTAACGAAAGGCATGCCGTTCCCGGTCGACTTCGGCCTGATGTTGGGAACCAGTGCCAGCGGCCAATTCCAGCAAACCGGCATGCATGCCCAATGGACGGTTTTCGAGGGGTTTCGTTTACCGGCCTTCACGGTCAGGGCGTCTCTCCTCAGATCCGCGTGGACTGACTGGAGCATGAGTGATGAACGGGGTGCCGCGGCATCTGAAACGGGAATCCGGATCACATCGATGGACACGAGGAACTGGGAGTTGCTCGCGTCATGGGGCGTGCTCGGGGTTCTGACACCTTATGCCGGGCTGGGCATTGCTGAGGCGGGAGGCGAAAGAAGCCAGACACAATTCTATGGCCTGGAAGTCCAGGCCATGCCCCCGTTCATGCGTGTCGGAATTGAGTCACGTTCGGCATTCGCCAAAAATCACTTCATGGCAAAGGTCAGCCTTGGCCTTTGATCGCTGACTGGACTTCCTCAAGAATCGCTGCCGCCGATGATTCCCGGTCAAACCCGGAGTTCATGCGGAGCTTGATCGCATCAAGGTCCCGAAGGGCATTCCGAATGGTCGTGACGAGAACGGTGGCGTTCAGGTCATCCTCACGAACAACATCTGCCCATCCTTGCTTCTTGAAGGATTCCGCGTTGAGGATCTGGTCCCCCCTGCTGCCTTTCTCAAGCGGGACCAGAATCATCGGCTTTCTGATCGCGAGCATCTCAAAAATGGAATTGGCCCCTGAACGGCAGAATGCGAGATCCGAGGCAGCGAGAACGTCCGGCAACTCCGTATTAAGGAATTCAAAGGCACGATACCGGTCCGCCAGTTCGGGAGAAATTTGTCCAGGCTTTGCGGATTCCAACTTGCCGCGCCCCGTCAAATGGACCACCCGGCAAAATTGAAGCAAACGAGGAAGCGCCTCTAAAACGACGTCATTGATGAACTTGGCCCCTTGCGAACCTCCCATGAACAAGACCACAGGAAGGGCCCCGTCAGGACCATCGGGAGACCAGCCACAAACCCGAAGACCGCGTGCCCTCTCACCCGAAAAAATTTCAGGCCGGACGGGAATTCCCACACACCGGGACTTCCGGGAGGTCAGGTAACGGGAAGTCTCAGGGAACGCGTACACATTCATCCGGGCAAAACGCGAGATGATCCGGTTGGCCAGTCCGGGGGAGACATCTGACTCGTGCGATACGACCGGCACACCTGCCAGCCAGGCCCCGACAGAGACAGGTACAGCGACAAATCCACCTTTGCTGAAGACGCAAACGGGGCGCAGCCTCAACATCAAAATAAACGACTGAAAAATTCCAATCAAGAGACGGAAAACGTCGATCACATTCTCGACTGAGAAATAGCGGCGGAGCTTGCCCGATTGAACATTCAAAAAGCGGATTCCGGCTTTCACGGACAATTCCTGTTCGATACCCCGGGACCCTATGTAGGCGATCTCGTACCCCGCCGCGCGAAAAACTGGAGCCAGGGCCAGATTGGGCATAACATGACCCGCCGTGCCACCACCAGTAAGGATCAAAAGTCCACCCGACGCCTCATGCATGATGACAAGCCACAAGATGAGAAGTTGCTCCAGAGCCCGCGACATCCCGGGAAGCCGGTTTTTCACGAGCGCACAATTCAGTCGCCGACGGGCACCTGGTCCTGAAAACACAACCGGAGGGCGGATTTATGGGACTCGGCACATCGCCTGACAATAATATCCGGCCACGGGAGGTTTTTTCTTTGATCGCCCCCGACTCCGGCCGAGGAATCGCAGCGAGCAGCGCCTTGGTATAAGGATGCCTCGGCGCGGCGTAAAGATCCGCCGCGGAAGCCAGTTCCACCAAGTGCCCGAGATACATGACCCCCACGCGGTCACTGATGTGCTCAATTACGGCAAGATCGTGAGCGATGAAGATATAAGAAAGAGAAAACTGGTCGCGCAGGTCACAAAGCAAATTCAAGATCTGGGACTGGATCGACACATCCAGAGCGCTGACAGGTTCATCAAGCACAATCAATTGGGGGCGCAATGCGAGGGCCCGAGCGATGCCGACCCGTTGTCTTTGTCCGCCGGAGAACTCGTGCGGATAGCGATTCCAGGCACCTTCCGGCAAGCCGGTGATTCTGATCAGTTCCAGAACCTTGGATTTCAACTGTTCCCCCGACGCCTCCCGGTGGATGACGAAGGGCTCTGACAGAATCTCTCCGACAGTCATGCGGGGATTCAGAGACGAAAAAGGGTCCTGAAAAACAAACTGCATCTGACGACGGATGGCTCTCATTCTCGATGGTGAGGCCGATAAAATACTTTCCCCGGCTAAAGAGACTGAACCAGCGGTCGGCTCAAGCAATCTCAAGATTGTCCGGCCGAGCGTCGATTTGCCGCAGCCGGACTCCCCGACCAACCCCAGGGTCTCACCCCGTTGCAAGTCAAAGCTGACATGATTTACGGCCTGTACAAATTGACGGCTTCGCCCCCAAAGGCCGCGGGAAACCGGAAAGTGCTTTGTCAGGCCTCGAACCGCCAAAATCGGAGTGGAGCCACTGGACATCAGACCACCTCCGGGTTCCAGCACGCGACCTCGTGGCCTTGGCCACAAGATTCGAGCACCGGTTCAACCGTTCGACACTTGTCCGCAGCCCTGGGACATCGATCCTGAAAGCGACATCCCTGGGGGTATTTTCCCGGAGCGGGAACGGTACCCTCGATGACTGGCAGCCTGCGAACTTTACGTCCGAGCCGTGGAATCGAGTTAAGAAGGCCTCGAGTGTAGGGATGACGTGGCACTGAGAAAATGGACGCAACGGACGCTTTCTCGACGATACGGCCTGCATACATGACAATGACACTCTCACAGACCTCGGCCACAACACCAAGGTCATGAGTTATCAGCAATATCGAAGTGCCAAGCTCGCGCTGCAGCGCGGACATCAGCTCGAGAATTTGCGCCTGGATGGTGACATCGAGAGCAGTTGTAGGTTCATCGGCGATCAAAAGTTCAGGCCGGCAAGCCAACGCCATGGCAATCATTACCCGTTGGCGCATCCCACCAGACAGCTGGTGCGGATATTCATCGACGCGGGTCTCCGGAGATGGGATCCGGACCATCCGCAGCATCTCAATTGCTTCCTTGCGCGCATCGTCACGGTTGAGACCTCGATGAATCCGGAATACTTCCGCGACCTGATCACCAATTGTAAAAACTGGATTCAGGCTGGTCATTGGTTCCTGGAAAATCATGCTGATCCGGTTCCCGCGAAACCGCCGCATGTCGCTCTCCGGAACCTTCGTCAGGTCTGTTCCGTCGAAGACGACATCACCCGCCGCAATCCGGCCGGGAGGGGAGATGAGACGCATGATGGACAGGGAAGTAACACTCTTGCCACAACCGGACTCGCCGACGAGACCAACGGTACCCCCGCGGGGAATGCTGAATGAAATGTTGTCGACAGCACGAACTCGTCCGGAATCCGCCTGGAATTCTGTCGTCAGCCCCCTAACGGACAGAAGCTCAGTCATGATTTTTGACCGCCAAGACTTCCCAGAAATGGGGAACAATGCTGCTGAGCGGAAAATGCCGGTCAATCGACTCCACAATATGGCTGCGTTCGCCGATCAACCACTCGACATCACCATGGAGCATATCTTCCACCATCACACGCGTTTCGCTATCCCAGGGATTCGCGATGACAACACTGTAGGTCCTGGCATCGGACAACCCACTCATGCCAAGCACAAGACAACCACGGCTGCGCGCGAACGGAAAGGGTAGCAAAGAGAGCGTGTCGGGTGACAATGTCATGCTCCGTACGTCCGGAACGCGGGGCAGACGAAGGATGTCAGACGCGAGATCCGCAAAGGCACGCTCTGAGATCATGTTGGTTTCGATAAGAGCCTCGAAACCAGAGCAGTTCCAGCGCTTGCAAAAGCCGGCCAGCATGACGCGCTGGTCTTCGGAAACAAGTCCACGAGAAAAGAGGGCGTTTACCGAGTCCATGGCAACTCCAGGGAATGATCACACCTCGATCCACTTGATCAAGATCCCGTACGGACCCTCCATGGTTCCTTGAAGCATACCGTCGGGGGAATTCCGGGATATTATCACACGGATTGAGGCGCTGGAAAACCAGTTAGGGGACCAATTCACATCTACATCCATGTTCCCCCGGACCCCGGACGCGAAGCGTATCTTCCGGTGCTTGCCGGATGAAATAAACTTGCGATCATTCCGGTCCCACATAACTTTTCCTGGAGAAGCCCAACCAACGGGAAGCATGCCACCCAAAAGGCAGATCAATTCCCCCGGCCCCAAGGGAATCAAACGACCGTCAACCCGGACCTGTTCATGATTTCCAGAGATGCGATGAGAGTCCAAATGAAGATCCATGGCACTCGATGGATTCATCCGGGAATCAAAGTCCATGGAGAAAATCTCATCCATGGCCTCGCCACGAAGGGTCGAAACAAAACGCCCTCCAGGTCGCGGTCCGTTCTCGAGATCAAAAACACCGACGAGATCACCCCCCCGGAGAATGGTGATCCGATAGATCCGCTCCGAGGAAATCCGGCACTCTTGCTTTTCAAGGCGATCGAGAAGAATCTGCTCCCCGGGTCCGGGAGCTGACATGGTCACGCACCCTGAAAAAAATGAGGCCGCAAGGATGACCTGCCAAGTGAGGCGAAGATGACTCATCTGGATCGCCTCAATTCCTCCAGGCGCGCCTCGATCCGGGTGCGATCGCGGGCATCAAGTTCCTGGGATTTGGCCTTTTCAAGCCAACCTATGGCTGCTTCCACCTGACCGCGCTTGACGGCAACTTCCGCCAGATGCTCCATGATCACGCCCTCGTCAGGAGACTTCTGAATGGCGCGAAGCAGCAGTTCCTCCGCCTTGTCAATCTGACCCATCTTGAAAAGACACCACCCAAGGGAGTCGAGATAGGCGCCGTCACCCGGGCGAATCTCAAGGGCACGTTCAATCAGTTTCCGCGCCTCGCCAAGGTCACCACCCTTCTCGACCATCAAGTAGCCGAGAAAATTCAGGGCAGAACTGTTGTCCGGCTGGATCTTTATCAAGTCGCGCATAGTCTTGATCGCCTGGGCCGCGTCGCCATTTTTTTCCATGTATACCCCGGCCAGGAAAAGCAAGCGAGGCTGATCCTGGTAGCGGCGCCAACCGTCCAGGCAAAGGGTATATGCGTCCTTGTTACGCTCCCTCGCGGACTCAATCTCCGCGGCAAGTACGTAAAACTCCCAACCCGGATCCGGCTGCGCAAGAAATGTCGCGACCAGCGACGCGGCCTCATCAACTTTACCCTGCTGCTTGAGGATCAAACACCTGCGAATTCCCACTTCCTTGTAAAGCAGGAAGTCCCTTGTCACCCGGGCATACGCTTTCAACGCGTCATCAAAGCGCTTCATTCGCTCGTAACCATAGCCGAGCAGCGAAGCCACCAAGTCAGGACGCTGATCGGTCTTTGAAATCTCCTCGAGAATTTTCAAAGCCTCGGCATCGCGCTTGAGCTCCCATAAAATCGCCACCCTCTGGATTTCCAGTCCTACCGATGGCCCACGCCCCGGATTGCCTGTCTTGCGATTCACATCTGACAGCACCCGGAGGGCTTCTTCCAAGTTACCGACCTGCCTGTATAGATCGACCAGCTTCGCGGTAAGCTTCTCGGATGAGTCAGCTGCCTTGTATGCGACCTCATAAATGCGCAAAGCCTCATTGACCTGACCGTTCAATTCAAGGGCAACGGCGTAGAGGAGCGCGTTGTCTGGCGTCGCCTGGATCGACCACGCCTTCTTTGCCGCGGAGAGCATGTCCTTGCGGGCCCCATCCAGCAGGCACAAACGGGCAACCATGGACCAGCCGACTGGAGAATCAGGACGTACCTGCGTCAACTTGCGAGCCACACCGCGGGCCTTGGCACGTTTGCCATCCCGGGCCCACAACTCCACAAGCATCACGTAAGGGAGCTCATCATCGGGCTTTCCCTTGATAACGCCCTCGAGCTGGGTGATCGCTGGCGAAAAACTTCCCTTTCTGACCAGCAACTGGGCATAGAGGATCTTGGCAGCCATGTTTCTGGGATAGAGAAGAACAAGACGTTCCGCTTCTTTTGTGGCCTCGTCAATTTGACCAGACTCTGCTTTCGCCACAATCGCGCGAGATCCAAGAAACGGCGTCGCATCAAGCGCGTAAGCCGAGGAGAGCATGGTTGACGCGTCACCAGTGTTGCCACGCTGAAGCAGCATCTCGCCGAGCAAGTAATGAAATGCGGCCTGGGCAACCCTCTGGTCGGGAGACCAGAGCAAATTGGCGTCAACTTGCGAGGCGGCAGATTCGGGAGAGAGCGCGGACGGCACCTGGGATCCATCAGGGGAGTTCCCGTCGGCAGGTTCTTTCTCCGCAGGGAGTGATCGTCCCGTCACAACCTCTCGAGACTTCTCACGCGAACCAAGCCGGCAAGCGTTCAATGAAAGGAACAGCCCCTGATAAACAAATCCAAGAGTTAGAAATCTTGCGACCGCAATCTTCACTGTTACTCCCGTCAACCAAAATTGGCGCTGACAAGGAAGTATGACCCATAAGAGGGTTACAATGCCACCTTGAAGCCCCGGTCTGCGGCCCTCACGACCTGCTCAAGGGGCGTTACAGACGTAAAGTCAATGTGGACCAGGGCGAGGCCCCTGGCCGGGGCGGTCCTTCCCGCTTTTGTCCTGTCCTTGAGCTCCATGATACCGGCCATCGAGGACGCTGCTTCCAACTTCCCGAGATCCAGGTCCACGGCGGTACCGACAATGTTCCGGACCATTTGCTTCAAAAAACCGGAACCCTGTATCCAAACATCCAAAAGGTCCCCCTGCGCCTCAACGGAGATATCGAGAATTGTCCTCTCCCTCGTCTTGGCCGAGGAATCCGCGGCGCAAAAGCTGGAGAAATCATGGTGACCTACCAGCATCCGCAAATTCCGCAAAAACGATCCAGAGTCGATCAATGGCTTGATTCGCCAAACCTGGTCAGCGATGAAGGGATTATCCCAGTCCCCCGTCCAAAGCCTGTAGCGATATACCTTCGCGATCGATTGATAAACGGGGTGGAACCCGGGATCAGCGACATCAACAGACTTGATCGCAACACCCGCGGGAAGCAGGGCGTTCAAACTGCGCCGGACTTTCGTCAAATCTGGCAGGGGGTCGGGAATATCCACCGCAACGACCTGCATTTCCGCGTGCACACCGGCGTCAGTCCGGGAAGCCGCTACCAGCCAAGGGTCGCGGACGCGGAGTACCGTTTCAAGCGCCTTGCGGAAATGGTCCTGAATGGCAGACCCATCCGGCTGGGACTGCCAGCCGTTGAATCCAGCGCCTTTGTAAGCGATATCAAAGCGAAGGCGAGGCAAGGGCGATTCCGATCACTTCACTGTCTCAAAGGTGAATCCGACGCCCATGGTGCTTCGACCAAAGGAAACACGCTCTTTGTCCAGGTATGTGACCTGTTCCTTGAAAACAGTCAAATACACAAAACCAAGCCCGAGGCTGCGAGCCATTGAGCGGACCGAGCCTTCGTCCAGCGGATTCAACAACAAACTACCGGCAACGCCTGTGACGTTTCCTGACAGCCATCCCTTGTTGGTCAGCGCGCTATCACCAACGATTCCGCCGGCACCTTTTTTGCCAAGCATGGCACTTCCGGATTGGACATTGCGAACCTCCTGGAAATAAGCACGCTCGCGCCCGAACCATGCCTCAAGCACGAGCCACTTCCGGGGGAATGGAGTCAGTCGCGCGACTCCCAGAAACTGGAATGGCATCAAAGTAAGAGTCGTGCTGCCGTTCTCATCCAAAGTCACTTCACCGGCAGCCCCGACATCCTTCGCGGCATGACCGCGATCCGAGTAGACTCCGCCACGCACCCCAAAACCCAGGTTGATGAACCACCCCCACGGGGTGTAATCGGCGCCCAACATTCCATAACGGCCGGGCGCGCCGTACAAGTCCTCGTAGTGCTTCAGACCGTCGTTAAACTCTGGCTTGTCATGGAAGTTGAGATTGATGTGATAGCGCCCGAAAACGGGCTCAAGCCAGGAATTACCCTCAGCTGGCACCGCAGGCTGCGTCGGCGGCTCCGCAACAACCTCAGTCGAAGGGCTGGAAGTTTGCCCCCCGGGAGTCTCGGATGGTTCTGCGAAACCGCGCGAAGCCATCGTCAAGCCGATGGCAAAAACCACGACGAAGACACGAAAACTGGTCATTTGCGTACTCCGGCAGCTGAAGCCAAATGTTCCATGATCTGAACCGCGTTGGTTGCCGCACCTTTCTTCAGGTTATCAGCAATGACCCAGAATTGCAGCCAATCTGATTCCCTCGCGTCCAGCGGAAGCCTGAGCCTTGAAACCCAAACTCCACGTTCACCGGCGACTTTCCTTGGAGTCGGCATCTCACCGATATCGTCCGTGTCGACAAAGGTGATTCCTTCCGCGTCACGAATAACGGACTTGGCCTCTTCAAGATCAACCTTGCGACCGAGACGAACGGAGACCGCCTCCCCGTGACAATGAAACGTCGGAGTGCGGACTGTCGTGGCGAAAACCTCAAGATCAGGCATACCCAAGATCCTTCGCGTCTCGCGAATCACTTTTTCTTCCTCGAAGCAGTGCCCACCGCCATCAATCCTGTCGATCGCCGGCAATAGATTGAAGGCAACCGGCTGACGGTAAACACTCGGAGCTGGCTCCTTGAAATTGAAGTGCCCCTGAACCTGCTGGGCCAACTCCGCGATGCCCTTCTGTCCCGTTCCCGAAACCGACTGATAGGTCGCGACATGCACTTGCCTGACCCCAAACGCGTCCTTGAGGGCAGCGAGAGGAACGACAAGCTGGATCGTGGAGCAGTTGGGATTGGCGATGATGCCTTTTTTACATAGCCCCCCACTCATGGCCTCTGGATTTACTTCCGGCACTACCAGCGGAACATCAGGATCCATGCGCCAAGCGCTGCTGTTGTCGATAACCACAGGACCGGCCTTGGCAATCTCCATGGCATTGGCACGGGAGAAGTCCCCCCCGGCGCTGAGCAACGCGAACCTGCAATCTTTGACCTGAGCCAGGGAGAACGCCCTGACTTTGACCTGCTTTCCGCGAAACTCGACGACCGCCCCATCAGATCTGGCGCTCGCCAATGGGAGTATTTCCAGATCCAAATTCGAATCATCAAGGTCCGCGATCATCTCGCGTCCAACCGCGCCAGTGGCCCCGATAACCGCTACTTTCAACGGTGAGCCTCCCCGGAGGAGGGTTTCACGTGGTCATCATGACCATCAAACGCGTGGTCTTCATGAGTCGCGTGGAAAATTTCATCATCTTCGATTGGTTTTCTCCAACCCGCGATGCCTTCAATCAGTCCACTAAGGGCGTAACCGAATGAAAGTATGAATACGACCAGTTCAGTCTGATACGCGAGAAGACCAATCAAACCAGTTACGAGGACAATCATCCTGAACGGCTTGATGCCCTTGAATCGAATTGTTTTATGAGAACGGTACGCGAAATTGCTGACCATACAAACTCCGAGGGCTGGCGCAAGGAGCAGCATGAATATGTTGCGAAGACGCTGGTCACCAACAACATCAAGCAAAACCGCAGGCAACCAGTCATACCCACCCGATGGCGAATCGATGGAGTCCATAAGGAGGATCCATGAAGCCACTGCGGCGGCAGCCATCGGGATCGGCAAACCGGTGAAATCGCCCCCCGCCTTTCCAATCGAGGACTGGACATTGAATCGCGCGAGGCGCAGCGTACCGCAGGCCATGTAGATGAAACACGCCGCCCAGCCAAGCCTTCCAACATCGAACAAGCCAAACTGATACATCATGAACGCAGGCGCGACTCCAAATGAAACGGCATCGCAAAGGGAATCGTACTGAACCCCGAACTCACTGGTGCCCTTCGTAAGACGCGCCACCCTGCCATCGAGCATGTCGAACAGCGCCGCGATGAAAATGCAAACGGCAGCCCAGGTGAACTGCCCTTCAAGCGCACGCACCATGCACAGGAAACCAAAGAAAAGGTTCCCGGACGTCAAGAGATTGGGCAGCACATACACCGCGCCACCGAGCATTTTTCCTGTCTTGTTCTGCATCAACGGTTACCTCGCATCTTTTCCTCGACGGAACTGCGCCGCAAATATACCGGGTTCAAGCCATCCAACGCCCCAGCGGGATGACGGATACCCTCCACCCTGACTGCTTCACGACACATCTCGAGGCATGCCGCGTCAGCAACAGAGATCAGAGAAACAACCTCAACTCCGGCAACTCCGGCTGCCTTGAAGGCACCCACCAGAGAAACCCAGTTCCCGGTGACCAGGGAAACCGGGGACAGACTTCCCCCCGGTGATTTTCCCTCAAGATCCTCAAGCGCGAAAGGTTGCAATACCATTTTCCCGTTCGCACTGGCCCGGGCCACATATCCAGCCGCCTGGGTCGCTGGCAGGTAAACATCCACGTCACAACCACGACGCGCGGCTTCCGCCGCAGCATACAACGCGAGCGAAGAACAGCCTTCCGGATGTTTGTCCTGACCGGCGAAAAATCCACGCGCAAAGGCCAGACCCACACGGATTCCAGTAAATGAACCAGGACCGCAAGAGACCAGAATCCGGCTGACCGAAGATGCCTTGATGTCGAAGAACTCAAGACCACGACGCAAGAGAGCCGTCAGCTGCGCGGCGGATCCGTGAGCCTCGTCCAGGCCATCACGCCAACAGGAAATCGAGGAATCAACCGGCCTTTCAAGAGGCTGCAACGCGAGGCGCAAACCACAAATCGTCGTATCTACAATGAGCGCGAATTCCCGCGTGACAAGGCGCGTCATGGTTATTGACCACCAAGGATGGAAGTCAGCATGGATTTCCAGAAACGACTCAGGTCGTTGTACGTCGCGAGCAGCACCAGAGCCATGACACAGATAAATCCAAGCTTGTGGAACGCTTCCATGGCACGTTCACCCAGCGGCCGGCGCAAGATGCCCTCGACCGAGAAAAGAACCATCTGCCCACCGTCAAGAACTGGAATCGGAAACAAATTAACCAGACCAAGGTTGACGCTGATCATCGCGAGGGACGTCAGAAAGGCCTGCCATCCCAGCTTCGCCGAATCGCCGGCAACCTTCGCGATCATAATGGGTCCGCCGAGCGCTTTTACCGGAATCTCCCCGGAAACGAGATGCAACAGAGCGCCCGTGATCGTCACCATCTGACGACCGGTCTCCTCAAAACCATAGCGCAACGCGGAAAGCGGATTGCCATACTTCTCAATCACAGGATCTGGCTCACCAGGTTGCGCAAGGAAGAATACCGGTAACGTATATACGGTTACCCGTCCCTTGGCCTGCTGGGTATCAAATGCCTTCAGTGGCACTGTGAGATCGATCTCCTGAAAATCCCGGACCACCGCGACACTGACTTCAGGTTTCTGGTTTTCAACGACAAGATCCCGCAATCCAAATATTCCATCGAAACCCTTGCCATCAAACTTGATGATCCGGTCCCCGGACTGAAACGGAGAAGAAACCGGATTCTTCTCCGCCGGATCCGGCCATACAACCAACTGACCGTCATCAATACCGAGGTCGCTCATGAATTGCCGGATCAAGCCGAACGTCGCGGTTGGAGACTGACCAACGTCACTCCAAAATTTTCCGGTCCGCATGCTCGCGAGCGAAATCGCATCAATCTTGATTTCCTTTCCTTCACGAACGATCGTCATCTTGATCCCGGCACGACACGATCTTGACATCTCCCACAAGGAGCTTGCGAGAACACCAAATCCCGGGGTGTCGCGTGGCGGGTCGTTGTCACACGCGACAGCGCGGACATCATCACCAGTCTTCAACCCTGCCCGGTTCGCCCAGGAATCCCTTGAGAGGATCCCCAACCTTGAAGGTATGATACCCAGCGACACTCCGGCACGGCCGATCTGGACTTTTCGTCCGAGAACATTCTCGACTTCCACCATCGCTGGCTTGAAACGCACTTGAGTTCTTTGGCCGTGGCGCTCGATATCCCACACCATCTCACGACCGGCGGACTTGCTGACAGTTGCCT